>JBHEMF010000094.1:0-6380 GCA_046352665.1 Thermoplasmatota archaeon | reverse complement strand
CCCTCGGGGCCCGAGCAGGTGAGCGCGCTCGCGGCGGAGCCGGGCGGCGGCGTGACGTCCTCGTCGTCGTCGCACGGGATGCCGTCGAGGCGGTGCGCGCAGGAGCCGGCCACAAGGACGGCGTCGTGGCCGCCGTGCCCCGCGTCGTCCTCGCGCAGGACGCGGAACCGCCCGTGCAAGGCCAGGAGGGTCTCCAGGTACGTGCCCTCGCCTTCCGCCACGAGAAGGATCCTGAGGGGCGGCCGGCTCATCGGAACGTTGCTTTCGCCCGCCGGACACTAGGCCCAATGCAAGAACGGCCAGAACGGTCCCCACGCCGCCTATCCGGCGTGGCTCTCGAGGAGCTTGGCCGTGGCGCGCCGCAGCCGCGCGCTGGCAGCGCTGGGCGAGCAGCCCAAGGTGCGGGCGAGGCTGCGCATGGAGCCCCGTCGCGGCACCTCGAACAGGCCCGCTTGCCTGGCCTCCCGCAGCGTGCGCTCCTCGTCGGCGGTGAGGCGACCTTGGCCGTCGAACCGCGGGGGCCCTACGTAGAGGAGGCGGAACGTGTGGTGGTGTTCCGCCTCGGCCGGCAACCGCGCAAGGAACCGGCGCAAACGGGCACTCTGCGGCGCTAGCACCCGGACGCGCAGGCCTGTGGGCGACGTGCGGTCCGTGATGACGGTCTCGGGGCCGAGCGTCTTCAGGGTCCAGGCCGTGAGCGACCGGCCGCGGTGCGGGTGGCCCGCGCGGTACTTCGTCCAGAGCACCAACTGACCGGGCCCCGACGAGAGGATGCGGCGCTGCAGGAGGCCGGGGATGGGACGGGCCCGGAAACGGCGCTCGGCCTCGGCGACCTCGGCGGCGTCGCCGCGCACCGCCATGAGGCGCCACAGGTTCCCGGCGAGGTCGAGGTTCGTGGCAAGCGTCTCGACCTGCAGGCTGGTTGCCTCCGGCATGAGGCCGAGCACAAGCGCCGGCGGCCGGTTCTCCCAGTCGATGAAGAGCTCGTAAACCACCTCGCGAAGATCCGGCTCCGACGCCATGCCCGGCGGAGGCGTCGGCTCCACTTCATCCCTTCCGGCATATGTGCAGGTGCAGGTTGAAGCCCGGCACGGCGTGCCGCTCCGCATGGGCCCGCGCCTCCTCATCGTCGATGCCTTCACCGATTCACCGTTCGCCGGCAACGCCGCCGCCGTCTGCCTCCTCGACGGCCCCGCGCCCGAAGACTGGATGGCCGCCGTGGCACGCGAGATGAACTTGAGCGAGACGGCGTTCGTGCACCGCGAAGGGGACCATTTCCGCCTGCGCTGGTTCACGCCCGCCAAGGAGGTGGACCTGTGCGGCCATGCAACGCTCGCCTCGGCGCACGCCCTGTGGGCGGAAGGCGCCCTGCGGCCCGGCGACGCAGCCGAGTTCGAGACCCGGAGCGGCCGGCTCACGTGCCGGCGCACGCCCCAAGGCATCGCCATGGACTTTCCCGCCAACCGCGGATCCCCCGCGCCTGCGCCGCCTGGCCTCTGGACGGCGCTCGGCATGACTCCCGTGGACATCGTACTGCGGAACCGCATGGACCACCTCATGGTCGTGACCGACGAGGCGGCTGTGCGTGCCATGCGCCCCGACTTCCCTGCCCTTTCTCGACTGAGCGGCGTGCACGGCTTCATCGTGACGGCGCCGTCGCGTGACCCCGCCTTCGACTACGTGTGCCGTTACTTCGTTCCGGCGTACGGCATCGACGAGGACCCCGTCACCGGATCCATCCAGACGATGCTTGGCCCCTATTGGTGCGACCGGCTGGGCAAGAGCGAGGTCCGGGTCCACCAGGCAAGCCGGCGCGGCGGCGCCATGCTCGTCCGTCCCGACGGCGACCGCGTGGCCCTCACGGGCACGGCGGTGACCACGGTGAAGGGGAACCTTGCCGCCGCACCGCCCCATATCGCCCCCGTCCCGACCATGGCGTAAGCGTCGCGCACCGCGCGTCCCGCCGCGCCCGAAAAGCGTGAAATAGCCTCCGGCTCCAGGGAGCGGGGCATGTCTTGCGCCACCGCCTGGGCCGCAGCGTTTCTGATGGCGCTCCCGTTGGGGCTGGTGAGCGCCACGGCTGGGCCGCCGTCCGCCGCCGGCCCCTCCGCCGCCGACTACGTCATCCTTTTCGCACGCCTTCCGGCCGAGCGAGCACACTATGGCTCCGACGCCGTGGCGGCCGTCGATTCGTCCTTGCGCTTCATGGTCGTCCACGCACGCGATCCGGCAGCACTCGAGCGTCGCGCCCGCGCCGACCCGGACGTGCTGCGATACGAGCGCGACTCGCTGGGCATGCAGGCCTTGCTGGCGCCGGCCGACCCCCTCTTCGCCGGCTACCAGTACGACCTCAAGGCCGCCACCACCGGCATCGACGCCGCATGGGACACGACCACCGGGGCTCCGACCGTCCTGGTCTGCGTCGTGGACACCGGCCAGTACAGGGCCCACCAGGACTTCGCCGGCACGCACTGGGGGGCCTGGAAGGACTTCGTGGCGGGCAAGGCGACACCGTACGACGACAACGGCCACGGCACCCACGTCACCGGCACCATCGCAGCCACCCTTGGCAACGCGGACGGCATCGCCGGCATCGCACCGGGAGTCACGGTGGCAGGGGCCAAGGTCCTCAACCGCCAAGGCTCCGGCACCTACTCCGCCGTCGCGAGCGGCATCGCGTGGTGCGCGGACCAGGGCGCCGCCGTGGTCAACCTCTCCCTCGGCGGGGCGGACTCGGCCACCGTGGCGAGCGCCGTCTCGTACGCCACCGCCAAGGGCGCCCTCGTGGTGGCCGCCGCAGGCAACTCCGGGCCATGCACGAGCTGTGTCGGATACCCCGCCGCGCAGCCGGAGGCGTTCGCCGTGGCCTGCACGGATGCGGCGGACCTGCTCTGCTCCTTCTCCAGCCAGGGCCCCGAAGTGGACATCGCAGCACCCGGCAAGGACATCGTCTCCACCTACCCCGCCGGCATCCAGCCCTGCCAGAAGCGCAACGGCGACTGCTTCGTGCTCCTTTCGGGCACGTCCATGTCGACGCCGCACGTGGCCGGCCTCGCGGCACTCGTGAAGTCGGCGCATCCCGCCTTCACGAACGCGGACCTGCGCGCCCGCCTCCAGGCCACTGCCCTCGACCTCGGCGCACCCGGGGCCGATGCGCAGTTCGGCGCGGGTCTCGTCCAGGGCGAAGCGGTGCTGTAGCGCCGTGGCCGGCGTGGGGAGCATCCGTGGGCTTGGCCTGCGCCGCTTGCAACGGTTTCCTGCAGTCCGACCACGAGCCACGGAACGCACGGAAACGCGGACCAACCTGCTGCACGGCGACTAACGACTGGTTCCCGCAGTCCGACGGCGACGAGCACTTCATCGACCGAACCCGCCCAACCCCCGATGGCACCGATTACACCGAACGACTCGGTGGAATCGGAGAAATCGGTGGTTTTGCACGCATTTGCCATCGACTTGCCTCCAGGTTTTTCCTCGCAGCGGCCTTCCTCGCGGCCCTCGCCTGCGCAGCGCCAACTGCGGTGGCGCGTGCGCGGCTGGCCACCCCCTCGCTGCTGTCTTCGCTCCGCTTGGCGGCTCGCTCGGACCGACGGGGAGACGCCCACGCAGCAACCTCGTCTAATGCAAGACTGAGGGCCAGCTGCAGCAACGCGCCGCCGTCGTCGGACCGCAGGGCCCTGTCGGGACTCGTCAAACCGAAACGCTGCTTGGCGGATGCCCATCGAATGGTCTTGCTAACAGGAGAAAACAACGGCCCGAAGCACGAAAAAACGAAAACCACGAGACCCCGTCAGCTCGCGGAGCCCAAACCCGCCAGCGTGTACTCGATGCGCTGCGTCCCGGAGCCCTTGCTCGTGCGGCGCAGGATGGTGAGCTCGCCGATCTCACGGGTGTTGGCGACGTGCGTCCCGGCGCATGGGCAGAGATCGACGTCCTGCCCGATGCGGATGACGCGCAGCTCCGTCACAGACTTCGGCAGGAGGTCCATGTTGGTGCGGTCCGGCGGCTGCTCGGCGAGCACCTCCTCGCGCGTCATCGTGGCCGCCGTGAGAGGGTAAGCGGCATGGACGGCGTCGTTGGCAGCCGCTGCGAGGTCCGCGAGCATCCCGTTCGTGAAGTTGATCGGGTTGAAGTCGATGCGGCTTGCATTGCGGTGGATCTGGTTCCCGACCGTGCGCGGCGGTGTGCCGCCCTTGCCGAACATCTCGTAGGCGAGGCCGGAGACCAAGTGCTGCGCCGTGTGCATCCGCATGTGGGCGTAGCGCCGCTCCCAGTCGATGGCACCGGCAACCTCGTCGCCGACCTTGAGGCCGTGGCCGGCGCCGACGGTGTGCTTCACGGGGCCGCGCTTCGTCACCTCGGCCACGTTGGCGTTGCGTCCGTCCGCCGTCGCGAGGGTGCCGGTGTCCCATCCCTGGCCGCCTCCGAGCGGGTAGAACAGGGTCTGGTCGAGGACGACGGCGTCCGGTGTCGCGTCCACGACGCGGGCGGCAAACGTCCGGTCGTAGGCGCGCTCCAGGCTGTCCATGTAGAGGAGGCGGGTACTGGGCACGGGTCGTGGAGCGCTCCCCGGCACCCATAGCGTTTGCCGTCGGGGCCCTCCGGCCTGGACGCTTCCCAACGGATGCGCAAGCCTATCAAACGGGGCCACCTGCGTGCGCCCGTGCCGCAAGGTTTGCCTGCCGCGGCGTCCGTCGCCCTCCTTGCCCTCGCGGCCCTGCTTGCGTTGCCTCTTGCCGCTGCCCAGGTCCCCACGCTGCCCCCAGGTCCCTCGGGTGCCCCGATGGCCGGCGTCGATGTGCAGGCAACACCTCAGTCCGTCGCAGTGAGCCTCGACCACTCCGGCACCGCCAAAGTGGTCGTGCGCAACACCGCCTCCCCGACCGGCCTGGAGCCCTTCGACCAGCCGCGCACCGTCACCCTGGGCCTCGGCGACATGCCCGTGGGTTGGACGGCCCGCCTCTCGCAGACCGAATTCCACCTCCGGCCAGGCGCCAGCGGCGAATCGACCTTGACGGTGAGTGTCACCGCCGAGGCACGCGTGGACTCCGCGTCTGCCACGGTCACGGCGAAGATGTTCGCCCTCGGTGTCAACCAAGTCCCGGTGGCGGGTCCCCAGGCCGATCCCGACGCGACGGCGGCCACGGTCGTGAAGGCAAGCCGCTCCGACTCCGTGACGCGCGACGTCCTAGAGACCGTGGGCCCCTACATCTGGGTCGTCCTCCTCGGCCTCGTCGCCGCCGTCGTGCTGGCCGTATCCGTCCTTGCGGCCAACCGGCGCGTCGCCGTCCGCCTCTCCAGCCCCGAGGCCGAGCAGGCCGTCGCCGCCGGCGGCCGGACAACGTTCCCGCTGCGCGTCCACAACATCACGAAGCAGCAGGACACCGTCTTCCTGCGCGCGTCACCCCTGGCCGAGGGTTGGGCAGCCTATCTTCCCACGCCGCAGCTCGACCTCGAACCCGGCCAGCAGGAGGAGGTCTCCGTCGTCGTGGTCTCCCCCAAGGAAGCCGAGGCAGGGGCGCACCAGGCCGTGGACGTCACGGCGACAAGCGCCCTGGCGCCCCGCCGCCCCGCCACGATGCGCCTTGACGCCACCGTGGCGGCCGCCAGGAAGAAAGGCTAGGGCCTGGACGCCGGCGCCGTCTTGCGGCGCAGCTTCGAGAGGGTCCACCCGCCGAAGCCGCCCACGAAGAGGAGGTACGCCACGACCTGCGCCCAGCTCGGGTGGTCATCGTAGCCGACGAGGGTGTGCAGCATGGCCGCCGCAGCGTTGCCATGCACCTCTTCCGCGGCGGGGCACGGGTCGGCATCGACGCGGCAGCCATCCTCCACGGCAAAGCCGCCGCGCAGGTCCCAGGCGTTGCCGCTCCCGGGCCAGCCGTGCCCGGCGCCCACTTCCTCGGCGGCTCCCACGGTGCCGACCAGGACGCCCGCCGAGAGGAGGATAAGGAGGGCACCGGTGAGGGCGAAGAAGCGCTGCATGTGGATGTGGACCGCAACGCGGAAGATGCCCATGACGAGGAACGCGGAGGCAGCGAAACCCAGGAGGCCGGAGAAACCGAGGACGGGCCACGGGGTCTCGGTCGAGCGGGCGGCGAAGAAGAGGACCGCTTCGACGCCTTCGCGGAACACCACGACGAAGGCGAGGAAGGCCGCGACGTAGCGCGACCCCGTCTGGGACGCCTTCTCGATGCGGTCGCGCAGCGTCGCCATGGTGCCCATGGTGTGCCGGTACATCCAGACGACCATGTACACGAGGATGGCAAGCGCCACGGCTCCCGTCACGAGCTCGATCGTGGTCTCGCCGCCGCCCTGCTCGCGATTCCGACCGGCGTGGTCGATTGGAGCGGTATTAAAAAAGAGAAACCGGCGTGGAAGCT
>JBHEMF010000093.1:0-6397 GCA_046352665.1 Thermoplasmatota archaeon | reverse complement strand
ACTACCCACTGCGTGCCGAGCTCACC
The DNA here is from genome assembly GCA_046352665.1 of Thermoplasmatota archaeon. Taxonomy (GTDB): domain Archaea; phylum Thermoplasmatota; class E2; order JACPAO01; family JAHFTW01; genus JAHFTW01. Next base: position 6,371 of record JBHEMF010000093.1, on the reverse strand, counting down.
GCGGCGGCAGGCCCCGGGACAGCGGTAGTGATCGACAGCGATCGCGCCGCGTACGTGCTGGGAGAGACGTGGCGTGGCGCGGCACAGGACGCACGACACGCGATCTTCCTCGCCGTCGGCACCGGTATCGGCGCCGGCATCATCGTGGATGGTCAGGTGCTGCGTGGCATGGGCGACATCGCCGGCGCCATCGGATGGCTCGCGCTCGACCGGCACCATCACCCGCTACACCTGGGATTTCGGCGACGGCTTCTCCAGCAGCCAGCAGAGTCCCACGCACACCTACGACGAGCCGGGGACCTACCTCGTCACACTCCAGGTCACGAACGGCCAGGGCCAGTCCGACTCCTCGTCGCAGCTGGTCTCGGTCGGCACCTGCCCCACGGACCCCCCCGTGAGCCCGCAGGCCGGAACGCATCCTGGCGGTCCGCCGCGCGACGGCGTCTCCGACGAGGCTGCCGGCGCCGACTCCGACGGCGACGGGACCCGCGACGCCCTGGACGACTGCCCCCACGTGGCGAACGCGGACCAGGCCGACCAGGACCACGACGGGATGGGCGACCTCTGCGACCCCGACGTGGACGGCGACGGTGTGGGCAACGACATCGACGACTGCCGCGACGTCGCGGACCCGAGCCAGTCCGACCTGGACCACGACGCAGTGGGCGACGCCTGCGACCCGGACCGCGACGGCGACGGCGTCATGGACGTGGCTTACGACTGCGTCGCCTCGTACGACCCGCCGCAGGCCGACGCCGACTTCGACGGCAAGGGTGACGTTTGCGAAGCCATCTTGCCCGAGACGGTCGCTGCTGGACCGGCGGGGATCCCGGCGCCGGACCGGAGGCTCCCCGCAATCGAGGTCGCCGATGCGGCAGCCGCTTCGAACGGGACCGCCATGGGCGGCGCCGCAGCCTTGGCCGTCGCGGCGCTCGTCATCGCGCTCGCGGCGTGGCGCCGCCGCCGCTAGGTCCCGAACGGATAGGTCTCGGGCATCTGCGTCTCGTCGATCGCCACGTGCAGCGGTTCGACTGCGCGCGTGCTCTCGATGAAGACCAAGGCATCGTACCGTTCGCGGGCGAGGGTCGGCACGTAGTTGCCCGCCTCGCTCTCGGGATGGTACACGACGCCTACGGCGCGGTGTCCTACGCGGCGGTCGGGCAAGTCTTCGGGGAACAGGATACGGTCTCCTTGGCCGTGCAGGTGCGCTTCGAGGCTGCCTGGCCGACCCGGCGGCAGGCGCATGCGGCGCATCGGCGCCCCCCACGAGCGGCCCGCCACGACCGAGCCCTCGAACGTGGAGAAGCCGACGAGGAAGGCGGCACCTCCGAAACTTTCGCGCGCCATCTGGCCGATGTTCACCATGCCCTCGTCCGCCATGTCGGTGGCGCGCGCGTCGCCGACGTGGGTGTTGTGCGCCCAGACGATCGCCTTGGCGCCGTGGCCGTGGTGGGCAAGGAGGTCGGCCAGGACGTCCATCATGTGGCGGTCGCGCACGTTCCAACTGGCGCCGGCCCCTTCCAGCATGCTGCGGTAATAGCGCTCGGCGCCGGCCACGACCTTGGCGTTGAGGACCGCGTCGAGCCCCGCTTCGGCAGCGCCATCGAGACGGTGGGCAAGCCGGCGTGTCGCGGCCAGGAGCTCCACCACTTCATCCGTGCAGCCCTTCGGCACGATGCCGGCGGCCAAGGCGTAACGGCTGGGCTCGGCGCCGTACGGCTCGAAGCACTCCACGGCCCGCAGCGCTGCCTCGTGCGCCTGCGGGTCCGTGCGCCGCAGGTAGGCAAGAAGCGCCTGCAGGCTCTCATGCAGGCTGTACACGTCGAGGCCGTAGAAGCCCACCTTGTCCGGGGTGCCGCGGTTGTGCGCGCGAAGGTCTTCCATGAGTGAGGCCACCTCCTCGTTGGCCCACATCCACGTCGGCCACCGCTGGAACTCCGCGAGGACGCCGCGGGCCGGTCCACTCGCCTCGCCCTTCACCCAACGGTTCACGCGGAAACAGTCGGGCCAGTCGCCCTCCACGCCGACGAAGCGGAACCCTTTCTCGCGGACAAGGCGCATCGTGATGCGGGCGCGCCATTCGTAGAATTCATGCGTGCCGTGTGTTGCCTCGCCAAGCATGACGACGCGGGCGTCGCCGATGCGCTCCAGGAGTCGGTCGAGGCCGTCGTCGTCGAGCGGCCGGGGCTGCGGCGTTGCGCGGGCCGGGCGGGGCGGCCGCGAGGGAGGTGCGGAGGCATGGCGGAGGAGCCAGTCGCCTGCTAGCCGGGCGACCTCGTCCATGGCGCCGGGCTCCTCGAACAGGTGGGTGGCGCCGGGGACGACGTCAAGGCGCACGTAGGCCGACATGCGGGACTTCGCCGCCTCGTTCATTCCCCGGACCTCGGTGTCGCGGGAGCCTACGATGAGAAGCGTTGCTGCTCGGACGCGGGAGAGGTCCATGCCGGCGAGGTCGGGGCGGCCGCCGCGGCTCACCACGGCGCGGACGCTGGCATCGCGGGCGGCAGCGACAAGGGCTGCCGCGGCACCGGTGCTTGCGCCGAAGATGCCGACGGGAAGGCCAGCGAGCCGCGGGTCGTTGCGGGCCCAGACGATGGCCGCCTGGAGGCGGCGCGCAAGGAGCGGGACGTCGAAGCGACGCTGGCGCGTCGATTCATCTGCGCGAGCCTCCGCCGGCGTCAGGAGGTCCACGAGGAGGGACGCAAGGCCGCGTCCAGCCAGGGAGTCGGCGACGGCGACGTTGCGGGGACTGGACCGGCTGCTGCCGCTGCCGTGCGCGAAGACCACGAGGCCGCGCGCCGCTTGCGGCAGGACGAGTGTGGCGGAGATCTCGTCGTCACCTTCGCCCGCGGCGAAACGCTCCTCGGTGCGCGAAGCCGACGGCGCCTGCAGCAGTCGCATGACCTCGTCGTCCTCGGTCTGGGCGAAGTCGCGGTACCAGAGGCCCACCGCGCGGAAGTCTGCGGGCTGCTCGAGGACCACGACCTCGTCCGCCTCCGCTGTGAGTGCGGCGACGGCCTGACGGGAACCGACGGGCGACGCGTACACGAGGCGGGCCGGCCTTTCCTTGCGCACGGACCGCAGCGCGGCTTTCGCCGTGACACCCGTGGCGACGCCGTCGTCCACGACGACGACGGTGCGTCCGGCCACGCAAGGCGGAAGGCGGGTGCCGCGGAACCGCTCGGTGCGGCGCTGCAGCTCCTTGCGTTCGCGCCCCTCGACCTGGGCGACCTGTGCGGCCGTGAGCCCAAGGGCCGCGACGCTCTCGGCATCGAGGACCTGCACGCCGGGTGCGATGGCGCCGAAGCCAAATTCGGGATGGCCGGGGGCTCCCAGCTTGCGGGCCACCGTGACGTCCAATTCTGCGCCGAGCGCCCGAGCCACTTCGGCCGCGACGGGGACGCCCCCCCGCGGCAGCGCCAAGACGAGGACGTCGCCTTGCAGGTGGGCGAGGGCGCGGGCAAGCCGCTGGCCGGCGTCGCGCCGGTCGGCAAAGCGGCGGTCAGCCATGCGGGCGCCACGCTCAGCGAACATGGTGGAAGTTGGGAGCCCGACCTGAAGGCAGTTGCGAAGGTGGACGAGGAGGGATTTGAACCCCCGGCCTCTGCCTTGCGAAGGCAGCGATCTACCAGCTGATCTACTCGCCCGGTAGGCCGACCACAAGGGGCCTGGTGAAAAGTCTTCCTTAAGGCCCGCCCACCCTCAGCTCAAAATCTGCGGAATCCAAACTCTGAGGAATCATGAATTTCCGACTGGGTCGGCGCAATCTGTGATTAGCGGGCGCGGTGGGATTCGAGCCTCCGGTCGTCGGTGCCGACCGGAGGCATTCCTCGCTACGCTCGGCAAATCCCCCCGCTCCCGCCTAGGCAGGTGACATTTTCCTCGAGCGGGCGCGGTGGGATTCGAACCCACGACAATCGGCTTAGAAGTCCGGTGCCTTGTCCTGGCTAGGCTACGCGCCCTCGTGGGCGCTCATCTGGGGCGCATCGGCGGTTCGGGGAGCGGCGTGCCTGGATTTGTGGCTTCCTTTGCGCTCTCCTGAGCCAGCTGGCTCGGTCTTTGCCGAGCCGCTTATGTACCGTCCCCCTGTGGGCCGCCCCACCGGGCCCCTAGCTTAGACCGGTAGAGCACCCGGCTGATAACCGGGAGGTCGGGCGTTCAAATCGCCTGGGGCCCACTCCATCGTGGCGCGTGCCGCAAAGGCATCCTCCTTCTGCCGGCGACGTCGAGCCTTCGCCATGGTGATCCGGAAGATGCGGGGCGCCAGGCGCTGGCGGCTCTACAGCCGGAAGAAGAATCCGGCCACCGGCAACCGGCGCGTGCTTGGCACGTACTCGTCCCGCGACGCGGCCTTGCGGCGCGAGCGGCAGGTGCAGTACTTCAAGCACGCCCACTGAGAAGGCGCCCCAATTCCTGGACGTCGCGGGCGACCAGGTCGGCGCCGGCCTGCTCCAGTTCGGCGCGGGAGCCGTTGCCCCACAGGACGCCCACGGCTTGGACGCCTGCGGCCTTCGCGGCGAGGACGTCGAAGCGCGTGTCGCCCGCCATCGCCGTGTCGCTGGCGGGAACGGCGAGCAGACCGCAGGCGTGCCGGAGCGGGGCGGGGTCGGGCTTGAGCGGCCGGACGTCGTCGTCGCCCACGACGGCGTCGAAGAGATCGGCGATGCCTAGATCGGCCAGGAGTTTCTCCGCCTCGCCCTGCCCCTTCGACGTCACGATGCCCGTCCGGACGCCGTGGGCGCGCAGGCGCAGGACGAGGTCGTGGATGCCGGGGAAGAGGTCGGCGAGGACCCAGCCGGATTCACCGTAGAACGTGCGGTACCGCGGCACCATCGCCTCGACCATGGCCGGGTCCTTGCATTTCTCGGCGAGGATCACGCGCAGCGGGTTGCCGATGAGGCCGTCGAGCTCCGCCTTCGTGAACGTGGGCTGTCCCCGCTCGAATAGGACGCGATTCATCGTGTCCCGGATGGACAGGTTCGCGTCCAGGATGGTGCCGTCGATGTCGAAGAGGACGGCGGAGGCCACGGGCCGGCGAGACGGCGGGGGGATTTGAACGGCGGGATTGGACGTGGCGTCCGTAACTGGACTGCCGAACTGCCCACTGAACGAACCCACTGAACGCACTGAACCCGCTGAAGTTGTGGCTGTCGGTTTTGCAAATCCTGGTCACCAAGTCCGCAAGTCGGGCCGCCAGCAGGGCCACCTTCGTCCGACGACGGCGGCGAGATGGACCGGCTGGCCCTCAAGTTGGATTTCGGGGGGCGCGCGAGCGCGTCCCTTTCGTCGGCACGACGGTTCCGTCAAAGAAGTGGACGACGTCGTCGGACTGCAGGAACCTGGCGCTGCTCGCCGTGTAGCAGGTCGATTCGCGATTCCGTGTCTTCCGTGGCTCGTGCACTTGGTCGGCGGTTCCGTGCGTTCTGTGGGTTCCGTGGCTCGTGGCCGTCGTCAGACTCAGGGATCAGAGAAGATTCAGACTCTTCAGTGCCTTCAGTGGACCGTCGAGCGTTTGGGCGAGCCCGTCAAGCACCAAGCCCTTATCGCGGCCCCCCGTGCCCGAGACGTGAAGGAGACGGCGGCGCCGCGCGCCCAGGCCCTCGACGGCAAGCGCCTGGCCGGGGAGATAGAGTCGCGGCTGTCCGCCGAGGTGGCCGAGCTCGAGGCCGGGTCGGGACGCGTGCCGGGGCTCGCCGTGGTCCTCGTGGGCGACGACCCCGCGAGCGCCATCTACGTGAAGCGCAAGGCCGAGGCGTGCCGCCGCGTCGGCATGGCGTCCTACGAGCACTTCCTGCCCTCCTCGGCCTCGGAGCGCGACGTCGTGGCCCTCGTCCGCCGCCTCAACGCCGACCCGAAGGTCTCCGGCATCCTCGTCCAGCTTCCGCTTCCCGAGCAAGTGACGAAGCGCGCCGTCCTGCAGTCCATCGCGCCCGAGAAGGACGTGGACGCCTTCCACGCCAACTCGATGGGGCACACCCTGATCGGCGACGAGGAGATGGCGCCATGCACGCCGCAGGGCATCCTGCTCCTCCTGGACGCCGCGGGCATCCGGCTCCCCGGCGCCGAGGTCTGCGTCGTGAACCACTCGAACCTCATCGGCAAGCCCCTCGCCGCCCTCCTCATCAACCGCGACGCAACCGTGACGGTCTGCCACAAGCAGACGCGCGACCTCAAGGCCCACACCCGGCGCGCCGACGTCGTCGTGACCGCCACCGGCGTCCCCGGCATCCTCACGGCGGACCACATCCGGCCCGGTGCGGCCGTCGTGGACGTCGGCATCGCCCGCGTGGACGGCAAGGTCGTGGGCGACGTGGCGCCGGACGTCTGGGAGAAGGCCGCGTGGGTGACCCCCGTCCCGGGCGGGGTGGGGC
>JBHEMF010000092.1:0-6453 GCA_046352665.1 Thermoplasmatota archaeon | reverse complement strand
TGCGGCGTCTGCACCGCGATCTCGCGGATCTGGCGCTCGGCGTACCATTCGACATGCGCCTTCGCGGGCGCCCGCCCGGCGCCGCTAAGCGCGATCGGTAAGGCGCCCGCTTTCGAATACAGCACGAAGCAGTCGCCGCCGATCCCGGTCCTCGCGATGCCCAGCCCCATCTGCGGCACATTGGAGATTGCATTCGACGCTTCGGCCTCGCACGACGTGGACGGCACCGTGGCCTCGTGGCACTGGGACTTCGGCGACGGCTGGTCGGCCGAAGGCCCCCAGGTCACGCACGAGTACGCAACCCCCGGCGCCTACGATGCGGTCCTCACCGTCGCCGACGACGCAGGCCTCACGGCCGCGACGGCGACCCGCTTCGTCCTCGCCGATTGCCCGCCCCTTGTCCTCGACGACCTCGCCATCGCAGCGACCGCGGGCGAAGCCGTGCACGCGTGCATGCAAACGCGCGGCGGCCAAGGCGGACCTTACGCGTACCAGGCCGCCGCCGTGGGCGACCGCTCGCTCGCCGGGACGCCGCTTGCCATGTTCACCTCCGGTTGCCTCGACTGGGTGCCGAGCGCCGCCGGCGAATCCTGCATCCAGGTCACGGCATCCGACCCGACCGGTTCCGACACGGCTTGCCTCAAGGTCACCGTCACGGCCCGGCCACGCGACCCCATCGTGCCACCGCCTCCGCAGCAAGACCTGCCGGTCACCGCGCCTCTCTCCGACGCGGCAAGCCCCATCGTGAAGGCGCCCGACGCCCCGGCACAACCGGCTTCCACGGCGGCGACGGGCACCTCCGCGTGGTGGCTGCTGCTGCTTCTGGTCCTCCCAGCGCTTGCGCTCGGGTTCGTGCTGGGCAGGCGCCGCCGCCAATCGTGAATACCGTCGCCATTTCGTGTGGGCGGCCCTGGGAACCGGGGAAGACTGGAAAACGAGGCCCGGCTGACGAGATGACCAACGTGCTCGTAACTGCTGCGCCAAGGGGTTCCTGCAGTCCGACGACGTCGATGTGTTCGACCGAACCGTCGTGCCGAAGGAAGCCCAGGGCGCGCTCCGCGCGCCCCCCGAAACGCAACTTGAGGGCCATGTGGAGCACGTCGCCGCCGTCGTCGGAACGTTGGCCCTGTCTCTGACGTCGCAAACCCACGTCGTTTCGGTGCCATCGGTGCAATCGGTGGTTCGGACGCGTAGCGGCCGGAGCAACGGACACGAAATCGCAAATCCCGCCAATCCTCAAATCCCAGGACTCCCACACGGAGCCGCGACGACACTCTACCGGATCTTGCTTCCCGCCGCCAGCCCCTTCTCCGGCGTCAGCACGGCGACACTCTGGCCGTCGTCGGCGGCGAGGATCATGCCTTGGCTCTCGACACCGCGCAGCATGGCGGGCTTCAAGTTCGCCACGAACGCCACCGTTCGGCCGACGAGCTCCTCGGGCTTGTAGTGCGCCTTGAGTCCGGCAACGACCTGGCGCTCGCCGAGTTCGCCTGCGTCCAACCGGATGACGTAGAGCTTGTCCGCCTTGGGATGCGCCTCGACGGATCTCACGGTGGCAAGGCGCAAGTGGATGCGCGCGAAGTCTTCGATGGTCACCTGGCCGTCGCTTGCGATTGGGGGAACCACCGATTTCGCCGATTGCACCGAACCGGGCCCCTTCAGTGAAACCGGTGCGATCGGTGGTTCCGTCGGTCCGCGGAGTGCCGCGACCTCTTTCGGGTCGAGCTTGCGGAAGAGCGGCCGCGGGTCCGGCAGCTTGGCGCCGACGCGGACGTGCGCCTTCGCGGCACTCCACGGTTGCGCATGCACGTCGCCTTCCTCCCCTGCCTGCGTCCACGCCCCCTGCGCCGCCGTCGGCATGAAGGGCGCCATGAGGATGGAGAGGGCGCGCACGAGGCGCAGCAGGGCATGCAGGTCGTGCGCTGCCTCCTTGGGGTCCGCCTTGAGCTTGGCCCAGGGGGCTGCCTCCTGCATCCACTGGTTGCCAAGTGCCGCGAGGTCCATGAGGCGGCGGACGGCGGGGCGCAGCCGCACGGAGCGCAGGTGGATCTCCATGTCGTCCGCGCAATCGGCAACCGCTTTCGCCACGCGTTCCGTGAGGGCGTGGCCCGCCGGCGGCTCCGGCGGCACCGTGCCGAGGCTGCGCTGCGCGATGGTCGTCACGCGGTTCACGAGGTTCCCCAGCGTGCCCACGAGCTCGTCGTTCACCTTGCTCTGGAAGTCCTCCCACGTCCAGTCGGAGTCTCGGCCCTCGGGCATGTTGATGGAAAGGTAGTACCGCACGGCGTCGGCCTCGAAGCGGTCCAGGACCTCGTGGACGCCGATGCCGACACCTTGGCTCTTCGAGAATTTGAGGCCGGACAGGTTCAGGAACTCGTTGGCGGGGACGTCCCACGGCAGGTTGAGCGGCTTCTCGCCCTGCCCGGCGCGCGCCTGGTTGAAGGCCGTGAGGATGGCGGGCCAGATGATGGTGTGGAACGGGATGTTGTCCTTGCCCAGGAAGTAGTACCCCTTGCAGGCGGGGTCGAGCCAGTACTTGCGCCACTCGTCGGGCTTGCCTTGGGCCTTGGCCCACTCGACGGAGGCCGAAAGGTAGCCGCAGACCGCCTCGAACCAGACGTAGATGCGCTTCTCGTCGTAGCCGGCAAGCGGGATGGGGACACCCCACGCAAGGTCGCGGGTGATGGCGCGGTCCTGCAGCCCTTCCTTCAGCCACTCCTTCGTGAAATTGATGGTGTTGGCGCGCCAGTGGCCGGCGGTGGCGGCGACATACCTCTCCAACGCAGGCTGCAGCCTGGAGAGGAGGAAGAAGAAGTGCTCCGTGTCGCGGAACGTGACGGGGTGGCCTGGGTTGAGCTTCGACACCGGGCCCTTCAGGTCTTTCGGGTCGAGGGTCTTGCCGCACGCGTCGCACTGGTCGCCGCGCGCCCCCGCCGACCCGCAGTGCGGGCAGGTCCCCTCCACGTACCGGTCCGGCAGGAAGCGGCCGGCCTTCGCGTCGTACGGCGCCTTCGACGTGCGGACCTCGACGTACCCCATGTCCCGCGCGGCGAGAAAGATGCGTTGCACCCATTCGCGGTGGTTCTCCGTGGTCGTCGTCGTGAACAGGCTGAAGCCGATGCCTAGTCGCTGCAGGGCGCGCACGTGGTCGGCGTGGTAGTGCGCCACGACCTCGGCGGGGGTCTTGCCCTCGGCTTCCGCCTTCAGCATGATCGGAGTGCCGTGGCAGTCGGAGCCGGAGACCATGAGGACGTCGTGGCCGAGCATCGTCATGGCGCGGCGGAAGATGTCGGGCGGCAGGAGCGAGCCTGCGACGTGGCCGAGGTGGAGGGGGCCGTTGGCGTACGGCCACGCCACTCCGATGTAGGTCCTGGGCTTCTCCGCCGGCACACTGGGGCGACGGAGGCGACCCTCAAAAGGGAAGCGGGGTCGCCCTCAGGGCTTCGCGGCCGGCGGCGGTGGCACCGGAGGCGCCTGGGGGGTCCGGGCCCGGTCGCGCCTCTTCCTGCCTTCGAAGGGCCCCGCAAGGAATTCCACCGAGTAGCTCAAGGCGTGGATGAAGCCGCGGATGCCCGCGATGCTGGACATCTGGCCGACCTCGCGCCGCATGGTGCGCGCGACCTCCGAGACCGGCACGGGCGCCGTCTCGCGGATGCGGAGCGCCATGGCCATGGAGCCAAGCGTCAGGAAGGCAGCGAAAAGCGACAGCACCTGGAAGCCGCGCAGCCCCCATCCCGATGCGAGGGGCAAGAGGTCCTCCGAGCCGATCGCCTGCCAGAGAAGCCCGGCCGCGACGGTGCCGAGGCCGGCCACCACCGCCTTGCCGAGACCGATGGCGGCGAGGTGCGCTTGGGCCTGCTCGGCGGGGGCGCTCTTGAGCATGAGGTTCGTGCCACCGAGCTCGGCGCCGCCCACGGCGTACCCGGACGCAAAGTGCAGGGTCCCTAGCCACGCCAAGAGCGCCGTGCCTCCCACCGTGGGCACGAAACCGTGCGCGCTCCAGCCGGTGAGGCCCCAGGCGAACTGGACGGCGGCAAGGAGGGCGAGGCTCGCGAACAGGACGCCGCGCTCGCCGTGGCGGTCGGAGAGGTGCCCCCAGCCCCGCAGGCCGGCAAGGTACCCGAGCTGGCTCACGACGGCAAGCCCCGTCACGACGGCGTAGGAGTAGCCGAGGCTGCGCAGGAGGAACACGGCCACGAAGGGGAGCGCGAAGGAGAGCGACACGGAGACGAGGGAGAGGGACCAGAGCGCCGTGGACGTCTCGGGGCGACGCAGGGCGGCGCGCAGGGAGCGGACCACGTGGCGGCTCTCGGGCGACGGGGTGTGCGGCGCTGGGGCATGCGGGATGAGGCGGAGTGCCACGAGGCCGCCCACCCCTGCGAATGTCCCCAAGGTGAAGAGCAGGGCGTAGCCTCGCGTCTCGGCCCCCGCGGCCTTGAAGGCGTCCAGCATGGTTCCGGCAAGGAGGAGTGCGACGAGGGCTGCCGCCGTGGTCCAGCGCATGCGGTGGCCGAAGAACGCCCCGAGGCGGTCCGCGGGGAGCGTGTCCCGCATCCACCAGCTCCACGCTGCGGTGGCGGCCACGACGAGGAACGCGTTCACCGCGAGGATGGCGATGAGGAGGCCGGGCCCGACCAGCGAGGGGTGCAGCCAGAGGAGGAGTGCGATGGCGGCGAGGAGCGTGCGCGCGGCGCCGGCCGCCCAGACGACGGTGGCGCGGCGGTCCCGGACGCGCAGGAGGAGCGCCAAGGTCGGGAGCTGTGCGGCCTGGGCAAGGAACGGCAGCGAGGCCAGAAGGCCGAGTTCCACGTTGGAGGCGCCAAGAAGCAGCGCCAGGCCGGCAAGGAACGGCCCGCCGGTGAAGGTGTCCATGAGGCGCGACGCAAGGCCGTCGAGGAAGAGCGGACGGCGCACCCGTAGCGGGATGGCCTGGGCGAGCGGGTCGGCCATGCGGACGCAGGGGCAAGAGGGCCTGCGCTTCTAAACGTGGAGAATGGGTCAGCCGGAGCGGGGTGCCCCGTGCTCCTGTTCGTGCCCCGGCCGGGCGGCGTCGAATTCGTCGTGGATCTCGCCCACGAGCTCCTCCAGGAGGTCCTCGGCCGTGACGATGCCGAGGTTGGCCCCGTCGGCACCCGTCACGACGGCAAGGAGGCAGTGCTCGGCCTGCATGCGCCGCAGCAGGCGGTCGGCCGCCATGTCGTGGTCGGCAAAGAGGACGCGGCGCAGCAGGTGCGTCACGGGCAGGCGGTGCAGCTCCAGGTCGGAGAGCCGGAGGAGGTCGCGGCTGTGGACGCATCCCAGCACGTGGTCGAAGTCCTCGTCCACGACCAGGATGCGGGTGCGGCCCTCCTTGGCGGACATCTGGGCGGCATCCGCCAGGCGCGCCTCCTTGCGCAGGAAATGCACGGCGGCGCGGTCCGTCATGACCTTCGCGATGCCCGTGGCCGTGAACTCGAAGACGTCGGAGATGACCTTCTGCTCGAAGCGCGCGACACCGCCCTCCTCGACGCCCATGCGGACCAGGATCTCGATCTCGTCCGTCGTGATGAAGGGGGCCTTGCCCTTGGGCTTGTACCCGAACGGGCGCACGATGCCGCGGGCGAGGGCGGAGGCCGTGAAGATCACGGGCTTCAGGATGCGCTCCACGAGGCGGAGCGGCCTGGCCATGGCGCGGGCCACGGGGAGCGGGTGCTGCACGGCGAAGGTCTTGGGGACGAGTTCGCAGACGACAAGGATCACGAGGGTCACGAGGACGGTGGCGATCGTCGTGGCGAACCGGAACGCGAGCGTCTCCGCGATGTGGGTCGCGATGGCGGCCGCCGTGATGTTCACGATGGTGTTGCCGACGAGGACGGTGGACAGGATGCGCTCGGGGTCGTCCAGCATGGCGTCCACGGCGGCGGCCTTGCGGTCGCCGGCCTCGGACAGGCGCCGGACCTGGACGCGGTTCACACCGATGAACGCGGTCTCGCTGGAGGCGAAGAACGCGGAGACGCCGAAGAGGACAAGGAGGACGCCGAGTTCGGCGACAACGGAGGCGGCGAGGGCCATGCGGCATGGGCGGCAGGAGGCCGCGGCTTAAGGGCAAGACGCCGCGGCACTCGCTGCGCGCCATGAGAGCGCTGAAATAGGGGTTCTGGCCGCGAGCCAACCCAAATATAGGGCCGGATGCGAGTCGGGTGGCGATGGCGAAGGCAGACTGGCGGCCCATGCTGGCCGTGCCATCGACGCTGCCGCCGGACCCCAGTGCCTTCGCTTTCGAGTACAAGTGGGACGGCATGCGGGCCCTCGTCGCGGTGCGCAAGGGCGAGCTGCGCATCCTGAGCCGCAACGGCCTGGACCAGGCGGCGCGGTTCCCGGAGCTTGCGGGCATCGCGGCGGCGCTGCGGGGCTACAAGTGCGTCTTCACCATGCCGGACAAGATGTCACAGGAGAAGGTGCGTCTGCTGAAAG
>JBHEMF010000091.1:0-6451 GCA_046352665.1 Thermoplasmatota archaeon | reverse complement strand
ACGTGAACCTCCTCGACCCGGCACTCCCCGCCCGCGCCGTCTTCCACGGCGTCCACAGCGCCATCCTCATGAGCGGCACGCTGCGGCCGCCGGAGATGGTGCGCGACCTTCTCGGCCTCGACGAGGCGCGGACCATGGCGCGCGTCTATCCCAGCCCGTTCCCGCCCGAGAACCGCCTGGTCGCCATCGCGCAAGGCATGTCCACGCGCTACGCCCGCCGCGGCGAGGACCTGTGGAACCGCGTCGCAGCCATTGTCGCCGACGTCGCGGCGGCGGCGCGCGGCAACCTCGCCGTCTTCAGCCCGAGCTATGCCGTCCTGCGCGACCTGCGCATCGCCCTCCAGGAAATCGGCATCACGAAGGAGTTCGTCGTGGAGGAGGCGGGTTGGGGCAAAGCGGAGCGCGACGGTGTGCTCGACACGCTCCAGGCGGCCCGCAAGCGGGGCGGCGCCATCCTCCTCGGTGTCCTCGGCGGCTCCTTTGCCGAAGGCGTCGATTTCCGCGACAACCTCCTCTCCGCCGTGGTCGTGGTCGGGTTGCCGCTCGCCCCGCCCGACTTGCAGGTCGAGGCCACGATCCAGTACCTCGAGCGGCGCTTCCCCGGCCGCGGCCGTGCCTACGGTTACACGTATCCGGCCATGAGCCGTGTCTTGCAGGCGATGGGCCGCGCCGTGCGCAGCGAGACCGACAAGTGCGCCATCCTGCTCCTGGACGAGCGTTACCAGGGACCGCCCTACCGTTCCCTGCTGCCCGACGAGGTGCCCGTCGTGGCGACGACCGAACCAGGGCGCGCGGTGGCAGGCTTCCTCGCGGCCAACGGCCTCTGACGCACGGTTTCATCCTGCCCCAACAGCGCGCGCAACCGCGTGGCGTCGCGAGGCGCATGCCCGCCCAGGTCGTTGTTGAAATAGACGACGACGTCGCGGCCCTCGTCCATCCAGTCCTCGATCCGGCGCGCGTCATGTCGAAGCATCCGCGGCGAATACGCTCCCGAATACCGTTGCACGCCATGGCGGCGGACATAGACAAGCGAAGCGTCGTTCGGCTCCTCCATCTTGCACCCCGCCATGTCGTGCAGGCAGAACGCCGCGTCGTGGCCGTCAAGGAGCCGGCGGACGGCGGGGACGTCCCAACTGGAATGCCGGAATTCGACGGCGACCCGCCAGGGGGAGCGACCCATCATCCTTTCCGCGTCTTCGAGGAAACCGTCCAGGCGTCGCATGCGTTTCTCGTCGCACCGCATCTGCGGCGGCAGGTGCACAAGGAGGGTGGCGCGCCGGAGTGGGGGGCAGGCAGACTGTACGCCCAGGAACGACCTGAGAGGCCGCCGCTTGTCCACCAAGTGCGCGAAGTGCGTGAGGCCGCGCCAGAGCTTGTAGGAGAAGGTGAAGCCACCCGGCGTGCGGTCGCACCATTGCGCCACGATCTCCTTGCGCGGAATGCGGTAGAACGAGTTGTTGATCTCCACGGTGGAGAACGATCGGCCATACGACTCCAGCCAGAGCCGCGCCGGCAGGTCCTTGGGGTAGAAGTCGCCGCGCCAATGCTGGTAGCTCCAGCCGCTGCAGCCGACGGAGACCGTCGCCATGCTGCATAGGACGCGGGAAGGGTTGGTGGACGTTGCCATAGGGACAACCGCCGGCATGGTCATGAACAGCAAAAGGTTGCCACCGCCATGGCCGACCCCGTCGTGCACTTCGAGATCCCCGCCGACGACGTCGAGCGGGCCCAGGGCTTCTACAGCAAGTCGTTCGGCTGGAAGGTGAGCGCCATCCCGGGCATGGGCTACACGATCTTCCACACGACGCCCACGGACGCGAAGGGCATGGTCGGAACGCCTGGGAACATCAACGGCGGCATGCTGAAGCGCCAAGCCCCCGTCGAGCGGCTCCTCGTCACGGTCCAGGTGGCTGACATCGAGGCGTCGCTCAAGACCGTCACGAAGAACGGCGGCAAGGTGCTGCGCGGCAAGCAGGCCGTCCCCGGCGTGGGCTTCACGGCCTACGTCCAGGACACCGAAGGCAACCCCTTGGGCCTCGTCGAGCCGGCGCGCCCCCAACGGTGAAATCCGACGCCGCCATCGGGGATGCATGCCCGTCTGGAGCGACCGCGACATCCTCGAGGCGGTCCGCGCCGGCCGCTTCGCCGCCGACCCTTGGCACGAGGCCGACCTGACACCCAACGGCCTCGACCTGCGCATCGGCTCCGTCCTCGTCCCCAGCGCCATGACGGCGGCGCAGCACGACGGCACCGTCACGGTCCCGCCCATGACGCGCTTTGCCGTGGGGACGCAGGCCGTGCTGCGCATGCCGGACGACGTCGTGGGGTCGCTCTGGATCCGCTCCAGTTGGGCCCGGCGCGGTGTGCTTGCGGCGTTTGGCAAGGTGGACGCCGGCTTCGCGGGCAACCTCACCCTCGGCGCCTTCCACAGCGGCCACGAGCCGTTGGCAGTACCCATTGGCGAGCGGTTCTGCCAGATTGTCCTCGAAGACCTCAAATCGGTGCCGCAGAAGGCGTACGCGGCACGCTCCGGCAACTACCAGAACCAGCGCGGCGTCACACTCGCCAAGGCATGAGCTTCCCGACGGACGTGAGTCCCTGAGTCTTCCGCCGCTGCCGCAGGTCCCCGTCCGTGCCGGCAGCCCCTGCTTCGACAATGCGTGCAGCGCCTGCTGCCATGACATCGAGATGCTCCTCACCGACGCCGACCTGGCGCGCATCCAGGCCCATCTCGCGGCGACGGGACGCGACGGCCTCGATTTCTGGTTCCGCGCCGACGACGGCTACCTGCAGTTGCGCACCCGCGACGGCCCCGCGGCACGCGGCGGCGCCGGGCGTCCTTGCGTTTTCCTCGACCCGTCTGGCGCCTGCTCCATCCATGAGGCGCGCCCCGAGGGATGCAGGCTCTACCCGGCCGTCTGGGACGAGGGGCTGCGAGAGGCGGAGCTCGACGACGCCTATTGCCCGCACACGGACGGTTTCCTCCTGCCACGGGCCACCTCCGACGCCGTGGGGCGGCTCGCGGCCCGCCTGCAAGCCGAGCGCAAGGCTCGCGTCGCCGGCAGCTCGCCCTAGTCACCCTTTAATCGCGCAACCCGGATGGTGCGGCATGGGCATCTGGACGGCCAACGTCGCAGTGGGCGCAGCAGTCCTCCTCACCGGGATCTCGCTTCTCCTCACCATCGTCGGCTTCGTCTCATTCGCCCGGCTGCGCAACGGCCGCCTCCTCTGGGTCGGCCTCGCGTTCCTCGGCTTTGCGGCGCAAGGCGCGACCATGGCGTGGTGGGCGTACGACCGCCGCGCCGAGCTCGCCGCTGCGCCCGGTGTGCCCGACCTCCTTGTGCTTGCGTCCATGGGGCTCGCCATCGTCGTCGGCCTCTACCTGGCGGTCCTCAAGCGGTGAACGATGGGACCAGAAGCCGGCACAGTCCTGGACCTCGAGGCGCGGCGCCGCATCGTCGAGCGCGTGCGCGAGGCCCCCGGACTGCACCTGCGCGCCTTGGCCGAAGCCCTGCGCATGCCCGTCTCGACCCTGGAGTACCACTGCTACCACCTCGTGAAGCACGGCCACCTCGACACCCGTGAGCAGGGCGGCTTCAAGGCGTTCTTCCCAGGGCATGGCATCGACCGCCGCGACAAGGACATCCTTGCCGTCGTCCGGCACGAGGCGCCGCGCCGCATCGCGACGCATCTACTGCTCCATCCGGGGACGACGCCCGGCGCCCTCAAGGACGTCGTGGCGCTGTCAGGACCCACGCTCTCGTTCCACCTCAAGAAGATGCGCGCAGCAGGCTTGCTGCGTGAGGAGCCCGAGGGGCGGACGAAGCGGCTCTACGTCGTCGAGCCCGACCGCGTCGCGGGCGTCCTCGTCGCGTACCGCCGGTCGTTCGTGGACGACGTCGTGGACCGCTTCAGCGACGCGTGGCTCTCCCTTTCGCCGCCGGTCGAGGGCAAAGGGCCGCCATAGAATCAACGGGCAGATCTGTTCAGTGTGGGAGGCCCCGGATTTGCGGGTAGCTGCGTGTGGGAGGCCCGGGATTCGAGGATGGTTTTGGATTTGGGATGCATCGTATGCCCTTGGGACTCAACTTCTTGAATCCCCAATCCCGAGAAATCCTTCAATCCCAGGCCTCCCACACGAAGCGCCCGGAACAACGTCGCCATTCCTGGTCTGGTTTCCCAAGTCGCCCACACGTTGCACGTCAAGGGAAAAGCCACGGGGGCTGGTGGTGGTGGCAGGGATGCCCCCGTGGCTGCGTTGAGTCTAGACGTCGCGGCGGCGCGGCACGAAAAGCGCCACGGCCGCGACCGCCATGCCGGCAGCGCCGGCGGCGATGCCGACCAGCACGCTTGGCTGCACGAGGTCCGCTAGGCTGGAGAGCTCGATCATGTGGGCGCTCCAGTGCGGAACGGTGACCATGACCTGCAGGCCGTCCTGGTCGCGCACGATGTAGTACTCGGGCTGGCCCGCGTCGTCCGTGGGATCGAGGATGTCGTCCAGGTCGGTGGCGCGGTGGAACACGACCTCGGTCCGGGCGGTGCCGTTGGGGCCGTCGGGCAGGTCGAAGTAGCGCAGGACCACTTTGCCCTCCGCGACGTCGAGGACGCTGCGGTTGATGTGGAGAACGAAGGCGCGGCCCTCCGGCAGGTCGGAGCTGAGGGTGATCTGGAGCGGGTGGTCCCGGGTCGGGCGGTCCGGCGGGGAGCGCAGCGTCACGTTCACGCGCCCGTACGCGAAGACCTCGGAATCGTGGCCGCGGTTGACACGGATCTCGGCCCCCACGCGGTCCCCCTTCGCCAACGCGCCCTGCAGCTTGTCGCGCAGCTCCGGGTCGCCGGCGCCGGCCGGGTTGAACTGCCCCGGTGCGACATGGAAGCTCATGAAGCCCGTGACGGCGACGGTGCGGTCGTCCGTCCAGGCCATGGTGGCGGCCTCGAGGAGGGCAACACCGCCACCGGGGTAGTCGATGCGGGCGCCGCTTGCCTTCGGCCCTTCCGTGGCCTTGTGCGTCACACCGGGCGGGAAGGTGAGCGTCACCGTGGCGTCGGGGCCCTCGAAGCGGAGGAACCCGCTCGCGTCGTCGTGCAGCTCGAGCCGGTTGTCGCCGGCCGTCATCGTGAGGGTGTGGTCGGTGTGGCTGGACTCGGACGCCTCGGTGGCCTCCAAGCGCACCGAGGCAAGGACGAGGTGGCCGTTCACGGTGAGGTTCGCAAGGCCGTCGGCTGCGGGGTCGAACGCGATGTGGCGCTCGTCGCCTTTGGGATGGGGGCCGCAGAGCCGGGCGGCCGGGTGGTCGCGGCAGAACGCCTTGCATGCATCCATGCGGGGCTCGCAGTACTCCTTGTAGCACTTGTTGCGCGCCTTGGCGTCGTCGCCGGCAGCGTCCAGGCAGGGCTGGATGGCCTCGGGGTCGCCCTCGCCGGGCTGGCTGGCGCAGTAGGGCTTGTCGCCGTGGTTCTGGCAGTACTTCGCACACCAGTCGTTCCTCTCATGGGCGCAGTACTGGTCGATGCAGGCCGCCTCGCGGCTCGACTGCGTGCCCGACGAGCTATGCATGCATTCGTTGAACTGGGCGTTGTGGCACGGGGCGCCGGGCGGTGCCGTGCAAGGCGGCGGGCACGGGTGGTCCGCGTTGCATTGCGGCGGCGGGCAGGACGCCGTGTTGTTGCAGCAGGGGTGGTCCGGGCTGCATTGCGGCGGCTGGGAGGGCGGCGGGGGAGTTGTCCCTCCCGGTTCCGCGGCGGCGAGCCCCGCCATCGCCAGCACGGCGACCAAGGCGAGGACAGGCATCCGCAGTTCCATGACGGGGCACTCCCCCGTCGGACCTTATAAACCCCTTCGGACGGGCGTCAAACGGTGGCATCCCAGGAGGGCCTCTGGGTCACGATCGTGAACCACGAATTGCACGAATTCCACGAACCGCACGCAATCCAGCTTCGTGCAATCCGTGCAATTCGTGGTTTCCCCGCGCGGCGCCGGGAAAAAAGACGCGGGCCCCGCCCCTATCCCTCTTATAGCCCGCGTTTCTCGCCAAAACGGAGGCCTCCTTGGGTACCATCGCCGACCAGATCAAGGAGATCGAAGCCGAGATCTTCAAGACGCAGAAGAACAAGGCCACCGAGTTCCACATCGGGAAGCTCAAGGCGAAGATCGCGGCCCTGAAGGCGCAGGCGGAGAAGCAGGCCTCCTCCGGCGGCGGGGGCGGCCTCAGTTTCGCGGTGAAGAAGTCCGGCAACGCGACCGTCGGCCTCGTGGGCTTGCCCTCCGTCGGCAAGTCGACGATCTTGAACGCCCTCACCGGCCAGGAGACGTCGGCCATGGCGGCTCCCTATCTTTGCGCAGATCGTGGCGCAACAGCACCTGGACCGCCTCTCCGCCGTGGACGCGGCCTTCCTCGCGCAGGAGGGACCCAACACGCACATGCACATCGGCGGGCTCGCGGTCTTCGAG
>JBHEMF010000090.1:0-6510 GCA_046352665.1 Thermoplasmatota archaeon | reverse complement strand
GTGCAGCTCACCGCATGAGCTGCACCTGTACAAGAGGCCAGGTCCGCGCCTAGCAAACCCGCGATCGACCGCCTCATGATGATCAAATGCATCGCGCGACCAAAATCTCGATCGCCGCACCCACCGCGCTCGCCGCCCTCGCCTTCGCATGCCTGCTGTGGGGAAGCTATTGGCGTCCCATCCTTGGGGTCTGGGACACGGCGGACATCGTGGAGCGCGGCAACCTCGCGGCTGCCTTGGTGCTCGTTGGCTTCACCTTCGGCACGGCATTCGCCTTTGGCGGCGCCCTCACCGGCAGCGACGTCAGTTGCGCGGGTGCCCGTCTGCAGACTCCCCTCTGCCAGGAAATCGGCGTCGCGGCGGGACCCGCCTTCCCGGCCGGCTCCGTCGGCACCGGCGGCTGGCACGTCGTCCTCGGTTTCTTCCTGCTTGCGTACCTGGAGCTCCGTGTGAACGTCACCGCCGTGGACCGCATCGGCGGCGGCTTGTCGCGCCAAGCCCGCGTCGAACGCGACGTCTCCGCGGGGCTCCTCTTGGGCGCCGTGGCCGTGGCTTCAGGGCTCGTGGCGGGGCGCGCTGCGGCGGGTGATTATTCCGGTTGGGACGACGCCTTGCACGACTACTGGCGCAGGCTCTGGCCGCTCGTCGTCATCCCCCTCGTCGCCTGCGCCGTCGGCTTCATCACGACGGACAGGCCGAGCAAAGGCACGATCCGCGGGGCCACGAGCGCCCTCTTGGTCGTGGGCGCCGCGGCCTGGTACCGGTTCACCTGAGGTTGCGGCGTGCGCTTCGAACCGCTCGACCTGGCCCCTGCCGATTTCCGCGAACGGATGGAGAGGCTGAGGTTCCAGTTCGGCAAATGGGACCTGAACGTCGCGGGACGGGCGACGATCCCGGCGGGTGCCCTCGTCCTGTCCAGCGACGAGCACCGGACCCTGGTGCGGGAGAGCGAGGCCCTGGCGGGGGTCGTGGCCAAGGCACGCGACCGGCTGGCCTGCGACGTCGAGGCCTCCGTGGCGCTCGACGTGCCTCGCGCCGTCGCCGAGGCGGCTGCGCAGGAGCACCCCGGGCAGCCTATCGTCACACGTATCGACTTCTTCCGCACGCGGGAGGGCTGGCAAGTGTCCGAATGCAACGACGACTGCCCTGGCGGCTACAACGAGGCCATCGGCCTGCCTGCGGTCCTCGGCGACGCGCTGCCGGCGGCCTTCACCGCTCCGACGGGTTTGGCCCAGGCCCTTGCCGCCCTCCTCCGGCCATCGTCCAGAACCCCCGTCGGGATCGTCTATGCGACCGGCTACGCGGAGGATCTGCAGGTGGTCCGTCTCCTGTCAGGGATCCTGGGGGACGCGGGCGTCGAGAGCGTGGTCGGCTCTCCTGCCCACGTCGGGCTCGCAGGCAGCGCGGCGACGTTGCTTGGCACGGAGGTCGGCAGCATCCTGCGCTTCTTTCCGGCCGAGTGGCTCACGGCGCTGCCGAACTGGGAGACGTGGCGTCGGCTTGCGGGGTCGGAGGTGCCGATGCGGAATCCACTCTCGACGCTTGCGACCCAGTCCAAAGCCATCCACGCCTGGCTCTTGGAGAACGCAGCAGCCGAGGCCGTCGTGCGCCGACTCCTTCCGGCCACGAGCCGGCTCGATGCGGCCGCCGCCGCACGCGCGGCCGAGTCGCCGCATCGCTGGGTCCTGAAGCCCGCGTTCGGCCGCATGGGGGAAGGCGTCGTGGTCGGGGCCGCATGCCCCCCGGACGCGTGGCGCAAGCGCGTGGCCTCGGCCCTGCGCGAGAGAAGGACCAGGCCTTTTGTACTGCAGGAGAGGTTCGATGCCGTCCCGGTGGAGACGTCGCCCGGCACGACGCAGACGGCATGTGTCGGCGCCTACGTGGTGGGCGGCCGCTTCGCCGGGTACTACTCCCGCCTTGCCCGCGGGCCCGTGGTCGCCTATGACGCCGCCAACGTACTCACCGTGGTGGAAGCCGCTTGAGCTGCTCGCCCGCTTCGGGTTCACGCGCAACCATCCAGCCGGCAGCCCGGGCGACATCGGCTGGGGGGGCCTGGATGCCGATTGCGAGAACGGCCAGCTCTGGCGCAACTACCTCACGCCGCGGGCGCTCTTCGAGGCTTGGTCGCCGCCGCAGGAGTCGCCGTGGTCCGCGTTCGCCAAGCCGACCCTTTTCGCGGCCATCCCGAAGCGGCCCGACCGCGTCTTCCCCCGCCAGGCGCCTATCCTCACCGGCAGGCCACCCGATGGCAGCCTGCCGATCCCGGACCGCACGGCGGTCATGCTGGACCTGCAAGGCTGCACGTCGGTGGCCTATGCGGCTTGGCTCGTGCGTCGCGCCGGCATGCAACCCGTCCCGCTGTTCAACAACTGGCCGCATCCCCAAGGGATCGTGGACGCCGACGACACCTTGGGGGCCCTGCTGTACTACCTGCCTTGGGTCGTGCTGGAACGCGGCACGCGCGACCCGCAGGCCCCGCCGGTGTTCCTCCTCGACCGGGGCCGGCTCGGCCTGCGGCAGCCAGCCATCAAGGAGTTCGACAACCGTTACTTCCACAACGACGCGGACTTCCCCACGGGGGCCATGCTCCGCCGGCACGGCGTCGATCGAATCCTCTACGTGCATCCGGACGCGGCCTCCCAGGCAACGCACGACAGCTGGCAAGGCGCGCCGGCCCCCGCAGCCAACATGGTGGCGCAGAAGCTGCGGGAGCAGACGGGGAACGACCAAGGGGTGCCGTTGGGCACCGCAGAGATGGACGACCTGAACCTCTACCTGCACGAAGCGCGCAAGGTCGTCGGGCTTGGCATCGGGGAGGCGTCCGCAAGCACGTGGGCCGTAAGCGACGAGCGCGACTTCGCCCCGGCCATCCGCAAGACGCCATTCTCGACGACGAAGGACCCAGCGTTCCGCGGCTTCCGCCGGGCAAGCGCCGGAGGTTTCGGCCGCCTCATCCCCGAGCCGAGCAGCGGCGGCGGCTTCGGCTAGCTGCGTGCATTGCTGGGGCCACGGGCGAGACGCGCTCACGTGTCCGGGACCTGGACTTCCAGGACGCCCTCGCGGACCCGCGTCGGATAGACGGGCAGCGTCCCCGCCCACTCCTGCCCCGGCATGGGGCGCCCCGTTGCGAGGTCGAAGGTGGCGTCGTGCATCGGGCAGGTGAGGCGCACGGCGTCCAGGGTGCCGCCGACCAGTTGCGTGAATTTGTGGGGGCATAGGACGGCGCAGGCGTGGACGGTGTCGCCGTGGCGCACGAAGAGGACCGGTTCGCCGGCGACGGTGGCCTCATGCAACGACCCTTCGGGGATGTCCGAAAGCGGCGCCACCTGATGCCATCCGGCCTCGGGCACGCAGGCTCCTATGCTGGCTTGGGCGCAACAGGTGCCGGGGGTGCTGCCAGGATGGCGAGCCCTTCCTCGATCTTCTCCCGCACGGCCTTGCACGTCGTGTCGAGCTTCGCCTTCTCCGTCGCCGTGAGCGGGTACTCGACGATGCGGACGAGGCCGCCCTTGCCGATGACGGCCGGGAGGCCGGTCGCCGTGTCGCGGTGGCCGTACTCGCCCTGGAGGATCACACCGGTGGGGATCTCCTCGTGCGTGTCCTCGACGATGGCCTTCACCATGCGGCCCGTGCAGGCGCCGGGGGCGTAGGCCGTTGCGCCGACGCGCTCGATGATCTCCATGGCGCGGCCCCGCGTCGTCTTCTCCCACGCGTCCCAGTTCCCGCCCGCGAGGCTGGGGCTGGAGAGCGTCGGGGAGACGAACATGGTCTCGCCGTGCTCGCCGAGGATGGTGGCCCGGACCGTGCGGTCGCCGGTGGCGTCGCGCACGATGTCGGTGAAGCGGCTGGAGTCGTGCAGGCTCGTCATGCCGATGACGCGCTCCCGCGGCAGGCCCAGTTCCTTCCAGCAGATGTAGAGGAGGATGTCCACGGGGTTGGAGACGAGGAGGAAGACGCAGTTTGGCGCGTTCTTCCTGACCTCGGCGCAGACGGACTTCAGGATCTTGATGTTGATGCCGAGGAGGTCGGCGCGCGTCATGCCGGGCTTGCGCGGCACACCGGCGGAGACCACGACGACGTCGGCGCCCTTGAGGAGCGCGTAGTCGGTGCCGCCGTGCACGCGGGTGCGGCGCCCGAAGGCCACCGACGCGGTGTTCAGGTCCATGGCGCGCCCGACGGCGGCGGGCTCGGCGATGTCCACGACGGCGATCTCGTCGATCCGGTCCGTCAAGGCCAGGGTCGCGAAGATGGAGTTGGCACCGATGGTGCCGGCGCCCACGAAGCCCACTTTGGTCATGGCGGGTCCGACAGGAGAGGCATAGAAAAGGGCAGCGCGGCCGCCGGCATCGCATTTCTGCGGCCACGACCCGACGGCCCACTGAAGGCACTGAAGACACTGAACTTTGGCTAGTTGGCGGCTTTCAACGCCGGCAGTCCCCTGGAGCGGTGAGCACGGTGAACGGGAGCATTCGCTTTCAGTGCGTTCAGTGGGTTCAGTGGGCAAGTTTGAGGCGGGGCGGCTCATTGCATCGCCTCGGAAGCCTCAAACACGGCCCCCCCGCTTGCCCCGCGTTGGCCTGGCTGGTCCTCGACACCTCCCTGCTCCTTGGCGGCAAGGATCCTCCCCGCGGCTCCGAGTGGGCGACGACCCCCGAGGCGTCCGCGGAGGTGCAGCCGGGCGGCGCCGATGCGCGACGGTTCGCCAACTGGATCGCCTCCGGCCTGGAGGTCCGGGACGCGAGCCCCGGCTCGCTGCAGCAGGTGCGGACGACGGCCACGAAGGCCGGCAACATCGCGCGCCTCAGCGCTGCCGACGTGAGCCTCGCCGCCCTCGCCCTCGACCTGCAGGCGATCCTCGTGAGCGACGACTACACGCTCCTCGACATCGCCAAGCGCCTCGGCATCCCGTCGCAGACCGTGAACACGGCGGGCATCGAAGGGACGCTGGACTTCCGGCCGCGCTGCACCGGCTGCGGGCGTTGGTTCGACGCCATGCCGAAGAAGGACGAGTGCCCCGTGTGCGGGTCGCCGGTGAAATTGAAGCCCAAACCGCAGCCAAAGCCGGCGTAGGTCACTTGCGCCGTTTCGGGGCCGAATCCTCCATCGGCTGCGCGATGGCGACCTCCGCCGTCGGCCAGATGATGGCGATGCCGGGCGAGCCGTACAGCTTGTAGCCGAGGGCGAGCGCCTCGCTGACACGGCGGCAGAACGCCTCGTCGTCGGGGCCAGCGAGGAGCCGGTAGATCGGGAGGCCGTTGGGCGGCGCGTAGGTAGGCATGGCGGAGGAGGGCAGGCGGGCCAAATGCGTCGCGCAAAGGTGCAACGGGCGGGCTTTGGGGGCAAACCTTCAGATATCGCAACCTATGGCGCGGCGACACCTTGGAGTTCGACGTCTTCTTCTCCATCTCGCAGACGCCCGTGGACGGCCGCGTCCCGGACGAGGCGCAGATGCTGCGGAACTTCTTCGAGCAGGTGGATGCCGCCGACCGCCTGGGCTACGGTGTCGCGTGGGTCGCGGAGGCCCATTTGTCCACGGAGGTGCAGAAGCGCAACCGCAAGCCCGTGGTGCCGCACTGGCAGGGCGAGGTCGGCCTCAACGTGGACATCCTGCAGACGGCGCACGAGGTCTTCCGGCGCACGAAGCGCATCGAGGTCGGCTCCGCGGTCCTCAACCTGCTCCAGTCGGGCGGGCCCGTGGCGCACGCCGAGCGCATCGCCTACTTCCTCAGCCTGCATGGCCTGGAACTCAAGGAGCGCCGCCGCCTGCACGTCGGCTTCAGCGCCGGCCGCTTCGACTTCCAGAACCGCGCCTACGGCATCGACCCCGTGACCCCCCTCGAGAAGGCCTTGCCCTTCGGCCTGTGGAAGGGCAAGGTCTTCGAGGAGGCGGCGGAGATCTTCGCGCGCCTCCTGGCCGGCGAGACATTCTGCAGCGACGACGTGGCAGAGCGCACCGTGGTCCGCCCCGACTTCCGTTCCCAGGCGGAATGGGAGGCGGCGCTCGCCGTCGCAAAGTCGGAGGGTGCGCTGCGCCCCGGCGGGCCAGGCCACGGCATGGACGGCATCGCCCTGCCCAAGCACTTCGTCTTCGAGCACTTGAAGATCGTGCCGCAGGAGTTCCGCCGCGACCTCCTGCAGCTCGTCGTCGGCAGCCACGACCCCAAGGTGCACGCGCTCGTGAACCAGTTCCTGCCGGCGCACGTGGCGAACCTCAGCATCACGCCCACTCCTGTCATCGACGCGACACACGAGCGGATGGCGCAGGCGTTCCACAAGTCCGGCGGCGCATGGAGGCGCAGCTACATGCCGCGCACCGTGCTCGTGTTCGTGAACGAGGAAGAGGGACTCAGCCCGGAGCAGCGCAGGGTGGCGGCGCAGGCGGAGGCGAACAAGGCGCTCACGGCGTACTGGAACGCGCTCGAAGGCACCATCGACCCCAAGAAAGTGGGCGAGGCGCAGGACAACGCCGTCGTCGGCACTGCGGACGACGTCGCCGGGCAGTTGCGGGCG
>JBHEMF010000089.1:0-6572 GCA_046352665.1 Thermoplasmatota archaeon | reverse complement strand
CAGCGCCTCCTTGCCGCTCTCGGAGGTGCCGCTCACCCGGATGGCGCCGTCGAGGAGGGCGTACAGGCCGTCGGGCTCTTCGCCGCGCGCGAACAGCGGCTGGCCCGCGGACAGGCTGCGCAGGCTGGCGGCGCCCAGGAGCGCGTCGGCGAGCGGCTCGGAGGACGGCCCCTCGTCGCCCTCGCCGGGGTCGGCGACGGCCTTCGTCCGCTCGTGCTCGACCTCGCGCCCGGCGAACGTGGTGAACGGGTCCTGCCGCTCCGCCGACCTCGCCTTCGCCTTCGCGTAGGTGGAGCCCTCCCAGTCGGCCTTCGTGCGCTTGGGCACGGGGCCGCGAGGGGCCGCCGTCTCAAACCCTTGCCGGCAGCACCCAAAGGACCATGAAGCCCCAGGTTTTTGACCACAGGCCGAGGGGGACGGCGCCAGGTGCAGCCATGCCGCCGACCCTCCAGAAGCTCCGCCAGTCCGTGCTGCTGCACGCCCCCGCCGGCGACGTGTACGACGCCCTCCTCGACGCCACCACGCTGTCGCGCATCTTCGGCCGTCCCGTGCAGGCGTCCAACGCCGTGGGCGGAGCGTTCCGGTTCTTCGACCTCATCCACGGCGCCAACGTGGAGCTCGAGCGCGGCCGCCGCATCGTGCAGTCGTTCCGCTACGCGCTGCCCGGCTGGCCCATGGAGCACACGTCGAAGGTGACGATCCAGTTGCGCACGGTGCCGGACGGGACCCGCGTCATCCTCGACCAGTCGGCCATCCCGAACGGCTGCGCCGAGACCGTGGTGGAGCATTGGCACGACCACGTCTGGCCGGGCCTCAAGGCGATCCTGGAGCACCGCGCCGCCGCGACGAGGCTGCCGCGCTTCTCCATCGGCCGCAAGATCGTGCGCTAGCGCTACTTCCGCAGCAGGTCCACGCCCGGCGCCGTGTTGGGCGTCGAAGGCGGCCGCGGCTCGATCAAGGTCTCCAACGCCATCTCGGCCTCGACGTTCGTGAGCGGCCCGACGGCGATGTGCTCCACGAGGATGCTGTGCAGGTGCTGGATGTCGCGGACGCTCAGGACCGCCATGATGGGGCGCGGCCCGGTGAGGAGGAGCGCCTGCGTCACGTTGGGCATCGCGGAGAGCTGGCGGGCGACGTCGGCGACGCGGTTCAGGTCGCAGCCGCCGCGGATCACGGCCACGGCGGGAAGGCCGATGCGGCCCCAATCGACGCGGGCCTGGTAGCCCATGAGGAAGCCGTCCAGCTCGAGGGCGTTGATGCGCTCCCGGACCGTCGATTCGGACTTCCCGAGGCCGAGCGCCATCTCGGCCACCGTCATGCGCGCGTTCCGCTGCAGGAGCTGCAGGATGCGCAGGTTCGTCTCGTCGATGCGGACCAAGGGTGACTCCCCATTGCCGCAAAGACAGTCTTCAAGTTAATGACTTCGGCCCGGGACCGCTCCGGTCATGCGCTGCGCAGGGTGAAGCGGAACGTGGTGCCGCGCCCCGGCTGCGACTCCACCCAGATGCGTCCGCCGTGCCGCTCCACGATGCGCTTGGCGACGGCGAGGCCGATGCCGGATCCCGGGTACTCGCCGGCGCGGTGCAGGCGCTGGAAGATGACGAAGACGCGCTCGTAATGGCGCGGCTCGATGCCGATGCCGTTGTCGCGGACGTAGAGCGTCGTCATGCCGTTGGCGCCCGCCTCGGCCCCGATCTGTACCTGCGGCGGCACCCCCGGCTGGTGGAACTTGATGGCGTTGCCCACGAGGTTCTGCAGGAGCTGCACCATCTGGCCCTCGTCGGCGATGACCCGCGGCAGGGGCGACTGCTGCAGGGCGGCTCCCGTCTCCCGCAACGGCGTCTCCAGGTTGCGCAAGGCCACCTGCAGAGGCTCATCCAACGGCAGGGGACGGAGCGGCTGGCCGTGCGTCCCCACACGGGAGAAGGACAGCAGGTCGTTGATGAGGGACTGCATGCGCACGGCGCCGTCCACGGCCTTGTCGATGAGGCCCTTTGCGTCGTCGTTCAGGGCGGCCGCGTGGCGGCGCTGCAGCAACTGCGTGTATCCGGCCACCGCCCGCAAGGGCTCCTGCAGGTCGTGGCTTGCCACGTAGGCGAACTCCTGCAGGTCCTTGTTGGAGCGGGCGAGGTCGTCGAGGGCGGTCTCGAGTGCCGCCGTGCGCACGGCGACGCGGAGTTCCAGTTCGTCGCGGGCGACGCCAAGGCTGCCGATGGCCGTCCGCCGCTCGCCCACGAGGGCAGCCACGGCGAGGCCCGTGAGCGCGGAGACGCCGAGGAACGCCTGCAGGAAGAGCAGCGTGTACTCGGGGCTGCCGGCCTCGGCCTGGACGACATAGACCGTCAGGGCGACCACGGCAAGGAGGCCGGCGCACGTCGCGGTCTCGCGCATCCCGAACCGGAAGGCGGCCCAGAGGATGAGCGGCAGCGCCAGGAAACGCAGTTGCGTGCCCTGCAGGGAGGGCTCGAAGGCCGCGACGAAGCCCATCGTGACGCCAAGGAAGACGATGCCGGCGCCGAGGAGGGCAGCCTCCGACAGCCGCCGCTGCAGGACGCCCGGGGAACGGTCGAGGCCCCACAGCAGGACGACCGGCGCAACGAGGATGGCGCCCACCGCGTCGCCGAGCCACCACGTCGCAAGGACACCCGGCGCCTCCGGAAGTCCCAACGGTGTCAGCCACAGGAGCGTCGCCACCCCGACGACGGCGCTCACGAGGGCGGCGTCCGCCGTGAGGAGGGTGAAGAGGAACACGCCGCGGGCGTTCTGGAAGGTCTGCTTGCCGCCGGAGAAGCGGCCGATGAGGACGGCTGCCACGACGGCTTCCATCGTGTTGCCGCCGGCGATGAGAAGCGAAGCCGGGACGCCTGGGCCAAGGGGGTTCGTGACGTTCACGATGAGGGCACCGATATAGACGGCCGGGGCCAGGCGCAGGCCGCCCAGGAGCAGGGCCGCGATGGCGATGCCCGTGGGCGGCCAGACCGGGCTCGAGCTCGGGTCGAGGAAATGGAAAAGCTCCAGGCTCACGCGGCCGGTGATCGCGTACGCGGCGACCACGGCGAGGAACGTGAGGACGTCCATGCCGAGGTCCGGCTGCTTCGGTCGCTGCTCCTCGGCCATGCCTTCTCCGGGGCCGCACAGAGCGGTGGCACCACGTTAAGCCTGTCGCGGACGGCTACCCCATAATCCCTTGAGGGCCTACACTGTGCCGACCCTGTGCCTGAGATGCCGGCGGCGCCCCTGCTCTCGGCCACCGTCCGCGCCGTCCTCTTCGACCTCGACAACACGCTCGTCGATTTCCTGCGCATGAAGCGGACCGCAAGCGACGCGGCGGCGCGGGCGATGGTGCTGGCCGGCGCCGACTTCCCCTTCACCGCCGACGAGGCAGGCGACATCCTGTTCGGCGACTACATGGACGACATCGAGGGCGACAAGGTCTTCGAGCGCTTCCTCATGAAGCACCACCAGCAGCGGATTGGCCTCACGGCCCACCACGTGGACCGCATCACGGCGGCGGCGGTGAACGCCTACCTGCGCGCCAAGATGCTGCACACGGAGCCCTACGCGGGCGTCCGCCGGACCCTCATCGCGCTCACTCGCAAAGGCATCCGCATGGGTGTCCTCACGGATGCGCCCCGCTTCAAGGCGTACCAGCGGCTCGAGGCGGCGGGGCTCGTTGACTTCTTCGAGTTCGTGGTCACCTTCACGGACCACGGCGAACGGAAACCGCACGAGCGCCCGTTCCGGAGTGCCCTGGACCTTTTCGGACTGGCGCCGCACCAGGTCCTCATGGTGGGCGACTGGCCGGAGCGCGACATGCAGGGGGCGCGTGCGGTCGGGATGCGGACGGCGTGGGCAAGGTATGGCAAGCCACTGGGCTCGGAGGGCGACGTCGATCTCGTGCTGGAGTCGGTCGAAGACCTCATCCGTCATCCGCTTCTGCAGGACGCGCATGGCCCGTAAGACCAAGGCGAAGCCGTCGAAGCAGAAACCGAAGGCCAAGGCCACAAAACGGCCGGCGCGCAGACCGGCGAAAAAGGCCGTCGTCCGCCTGCGGCGCAAACCGGCCGACGAAGGCGTTGGGCTCGTGACGCTCGACGACGACGCGATGCCGCTCGTGACCCTCGATGAGCAGGGCGAGGAGCAAGAGGCGGCGGCGGAGCCGGAAGAGGTCGCCGAGCCGCGCATGGAGATGCCGCTCACCGGCGAATGGAGTCTCCCCGAGCAGTTCCTGGGTGTCGCCATCCAGGACGATTGGGACGACCGGATGGAGAAGGCGAAGGTCGGCCGTCAGGGCGCAGCGCTTGCCGCCAGCCTGCTCCTGGAACTCGCGGTGCGGGGCCGGCTGCGCATCCACCTCGACCGGTACCAGGTCGTAGGCGAGCCCACCGGCGACCCCGCCCTCGACGACTTCGCCAACGAGGTCGAGGCCCGCGGCGAGATGAAGACGCAGGAAACCCTGCAGCGGATCGGCAACCGCAGCAGCCAGTTCCTGGCGCCGTGGCGCGGCCGCCTGCACCGGCGCGGTGTGGCGCGCGAGGAGCGCTGGCGCTTCCTCGGCGTCTTCCCGCGCTCGCGCATGCTCATCACGGACCGTGAGGCCAAGCAGAAGCTCGAGAACCGCCTGCAGCGCACACTCGTTGGCGGCACGCCGGACGTGCGCACGATCCTGCTCCTCGCCCTCATCGACGCGGCCGGGCTCCTGCCCGAGATCATCCCGGCCGGCGCCCTCGCCTACAACCGCAAGCGCATCCAGTCGCTCCTTGCGGGACGCGACCCGCTCGGATACCGCGTGGACCCAGCCCTGCATGACATGCAGGGGGCCCTCGTGCAGACGCTCCTGCGCGACGTGCGCGTCCTGCAGGGCAACCGCGACTAGCGCATCCAGACCCAAACCGTTTTCCCGAGCGGGACCGATGTGCAGCGGTGATCATCGACCGGGTCGATGAGGAGCTGCTGCTCTTCTCGCTCGACCCAGCCGGCACGTGGGCCCCCGCCATCGAAGGCACCCTGCACCGCGCGCTGGCCGCGGCATGGCTTGCCGAGCTCATGGTCGAGTCGCGCATCGGCCTGCGTGAAGGCCGTGTCACACCGCGCACGAAGACGCCCATCGGCGACCCGACGCTGGACTGGGCCCTGGATATGATCCGGCGCCCGAAGCGGCCGAAGCGCGCCAAGACCTGGGTGCGGAAACTCGCGCGCCAGGCCGGCCCGCATGTGCCCGAAGTGATGGAGCGCCTGCATGGGCGCGGTCACGTCGATATCGTGCGTTCGGGCCGCAGCGTCCTCTACCCGTCGCACGACCCCCAGGCGCGTGGGCAGCTTCGCGACCACCTGCGCATGGTCCTCTTCGGGCAGCGCGGCGCCGACGACTCCTCCGTTGCGCTGCTTGCCATCCTGGACGGCGCCGGGCTGACACAGCACGTCTTCGGCCCCCATTTGGCAAAGCAGAGCAACATGCTGCTCGAGCGCCTGCTGCACCGCGACCACCGCTTCGCGTTGCTCCGGCAGATCATCTCCAAGAAGCGCAAACGCAAGAAGGCGTGAACTGGGGCAATGCTGCTTGCCCGTGTGCAAGCGGCTAGGCTGCCGGACTGCGAAGAGGGGGCACGGACCGCAAACCTGGCCTCTTCAGCCGCTTCGCCAAGGCCTCGGCGCGAGCCACGGGGCACGCGCTCGCCTTCTCGGCTGCTTGCCTGGTAGTGGTCGGCTGGCTCCTGGTCGGTCCGGTCTTCCATTTCAGCGACACCTGGCAGCTCACGATCAACACGGCGACGACGATCATCACGACCCTCATGGTCTTCATCATCCAGAACACCCAGCTCCGCGACGCCGAGGCGCTGCAAATCAAGGTCGATGCCCTCATCCTGAACACGAAGGGGGCGCACAACGACCTCATGGGTCTGGAGGAGCTGCCTGAGGGGGAGTTGCGCGTCATCCAGCAGGAGTACGCGGCCTTGGGCAGACGGTACCGGCACCATCTGGCGAAGACCAAGAAGCCAAGGAAGTAGTCAGGCCTGCACGGCGTGGCCGCGCTCCGTGTGCCTGTCGAGCGCTTTGCGGGTACGGAACGCGGCCCCGCAGCGCAGGCAGCGGAAGCCACCGACCCGGAAATCCTCCACGGGGCCTTGATCCGCGCCCGCTTCGGGTTCCGCGTCGCCTTCCGGTCGCGGCATGGTCTGGCATGGCGACCTCCAGTGACAAAAGGGCCAGGTCCGCGGCAGCCGGCCGCCGAGAGGCCCTTTATCCGGCTGCGTGGGGCAAGCCAGGGCCATGGATGAGAAAGCGAAGGTCTCCAGCGTTCCTGGCGGAGAACCGGCGGGGGAACGCGACGCCGCCCGCCCCGAGGACGGGGACATGGACCGCCTGGACGCCACCGTGGACGCCCGCGACCTGGCGGAGGAAGTCAACGAGACCTCGCGGGAGACGCGCCGGGCCGAGAACGCCGACCAAGGCGCGCAAGAGGATGGCACCCAGAAGCCGCCACCCACTTGAAGGATGGTTTCTCCTGCAAATGTAGGGCGCTGCGTTGACAGAGGGAAACACTCGATCCTGCAGGCGAACCGGTGGGGTGC
>JBHEMF010000088.1:0-6588 GCA_046352665.1 Thermoplasmatota archaeon | reverse complement strand
ACCTCATACCATGCGGTGCTCGCGGCGCCATAGCTCGCAGTGAAGGACGCGATGCGGTCGCCGGGGAAGGTGAGGATGGCGCTCACGGTCTCCTCCACCTCGCGGAACCGCGGGTCGCCGCTTGCCGCCATGCGGGCCACGACGTCCACGGGCTCGGCCTGGAAGAGGTAGCGCGCAGCGTTCACGCAGTAGATGCCAATGTCGTACAGGGGCCCGCCGCCGCGCTCGGCCTGCGTCCGGATGTTCCCGGGGGCCACCGGGAAGCAGAACGTGGAGTTGAACGTCCGCACCTTGCCGATGCGGCCCTTGCGGATGGCCTCCACGGCGGCGAGGTTGGCCGGCTCGAAATGCAGCCGGTACGCCACCATGAGCCGGACGTGGTTGCGCTCCGCGGCCCCGATCATGGCCTCGCACTCCTCGGCGTCGAGCGCCATCGGCTTCTCGCACAGCACGTGCACGCCGGCCTCGGCGGCGCGGACGGCGAAGTCGCGGTGCATGTCGTTGGGCAGTGCGATGTACACGGCGTCGATGTCGCCGGAGGCCAGGAGGTCGTCGTAGCCGTCGTACCCCAACGTCTGTTCCGCGCCGTACTTGCGCTTCAGGGTCCGGAGTTTCGTGTCGTCGTCGGAGACGAGTGCCACGAGCCTCGAGTTGGGTGCCTGCGCGAAGGCCGGTAGCACCGCGGCCTGCGCGAAGTAACCCTGGCCGATCACGGCGTAGCGCACGATGCTCACACCCTTGCCGCGCCCGATACGGGCACCTTTGCGTGCGCGGCGGCTGGAGCGGTGGCGGGCGGGCCGGCGAGGTGTGGGCGGCATGCGCGGAGGGAACGCTCGCGGCCCTTGGCCTTGGCCGCCGCGGCAACGTTTGCCGCCGAGCCACGGAAAGCACGGAAGTCACGGAGAATCACGTTGGGCGTTTTCCGTGCCTTCCGTGTCTTCCGTGGCTCGGGCGCGGTGTCCGATGATGCGTTCAATGCATGACGCGGCGAGCCGACGCGGTTGAGCCGGAAGCCACAAGGCGCCGTTCCACCTCCCGGACGCCGTTGGCTGCGACCGACGACCTCGATGTCATCCGGCGGTCGTTCGACCGCGCCTGGGTGCCAACCGCGGCGCTTCCGGCCGATGCCGCAAGCGTCCTCGCGCCCGTCGTGGACGCCCCCGGCGGCCCGTATGTCCTCCTCGAGCGGCGGCCCACTGGACCTTCCGTCTTCGCGGGCCAGCTCGGTTTCCCCGGTGGCCGCATCGAGCCCGGCGACCGCGACCCGCTCGCCGCGGCCTTGCGCGAGGCCGAGGAGGAGGTCGGATTCCATCCCGCCGACGTCGAGGTCGTGGGCCACCTCACGGAGATGGACAACCACCTGGGCCGCCGCGTCCTTGCCTACGTCGGCATCGTCCCTCTCGCTGCCATCCCCTCTGCACCCGCCTCGCCGGCGGAAGTGGCGGAGCTCCTCCTCGTCCCGCTTTCCGGATTGCGGACACCTGGCCCCGCACCGGCAACGGCCCCGTTCATGGCTCCCCTTGGCATCTACCATCCCGAGTCCTACGAGTCGCGCGTGCTGCAAGGCCGCGACAGGCCGCTGCACTACTGGCACCTCGCCGAGGCCGGCGGGGCCCGCAACGCCGTCCTTTGGGGCCTCACGGGGGAGCTCGTCGCACGGATGCTGTCCCGGCTGTGGGGCTGGACGCCGCCGTCAGCGCCACGGGCAATCGACGGCTGGGAAGGATTGCGGCCTTGACAGGCCACGGTGCCCAGCACGAAACCATCCGCCGAAAACGCCGAAAACGCATCGGTTCCTGTGCCGCCAAGCGCATGAATTCCAGTTCGGAGCGCCGACTCCAATTCGGCGTTTTCGGCGTCTTCGGCGGATACGCCAGTTGTATCGACGCGATCGTGCATGACGCAAGGGGTCGGGCAGCAACACCCATCCTGAAATCCCATGCGCGCATCCGCCACTCGTGAAATACGCCGAGCTTGCCGCCTTCTTCGCCCGCCTGGAGGCGGAGTCGGGGCGCCTCGGCATGACGGGCATCCTCGTGGAGATGCTGCAGAAGGTCCCCAAGACCGAGGTCACCGCCGTCGTCCGCCTCATGCAGGGCGCCGTCGCCCCCGACTGGGAAGGCCTGGAGGTCGGCCTCGCCGAGAAGCAGATCCTGAAGGCGCTGGCCCTTGCCACTGGCGGCTCGGCAAAGTCGGAGGCGCACATCGAGAAGCTCACGGCGCTCTACCAGCAGAAGGGCGACCTCGGCCTTGCGGCGGAGGCGGCGCTGGGCAAGGATGGCGGCCGCAAGCAGGCAAGCCTCTTCGGCGCCGAGGCCCTGACGGTGAAGGGGGTGTACGCCACCCTAGTGGAGATCGCGCACACCACGGGCACGGGGAGCCAGGAGGGCAAGCAGCGGCTCCTGTCGAAGCTCCTACTCGACGCAACACCGCTGGAGGCGCGCTACATCGCCCGCACGGTGGCCGGCCGGCTCCGCCTCGGGGTCGCCGACATGACGTTCCTCGACGCGCTCGCCTCCTGGCACGTGGGCCGCGGCGTGCGGAGCGTCACCGACATGGAGGAGGCGGAGCGAGCGGAGCAGGAGGACGTGCGGCGCCGGCTGGAGCAGGCCTACGACGTGCGGAGCGACATGGCCGTCGTCGCCGCCGCACTCGCCACGGGCGGCATGGAAGCCGTGGACGGGCTCGACATCGAGCCCGGCATCCCGGTGCGGCCGATGGCGGCCGAGCGGCTGCGCACGCTGCCCGAGATCCTGGAGAAGATGGGTGGCCGCGTCAGCCTGGAGTACAAGTACGACGGCCTGCGCATCCAGGCCCACGTCCCGGCCAAGGGCGACGTCCGCCTCTTCAGCCGCCGCCTGGAGAACCTCACCGAGCAGTTCCCCGACGTGGCGCGCAACCTGCGGGCGCAGTTCAAGGGCAAGGACTGCATCGTGGAGGGCGAGGCAATCGCGTTCGGCGCCGACGGCCGGATGCGGCCTTTCCAGGACGTGAGCCGGCGCCGCGGCCGCAAGACCGGCATCGAAGGAATCGCGGCCGAGATGCCGATCACGCTGGTCCTCTTCGACTGCATCGCGGAGGCGGGCCGGAGTGTCATGGACGAACCTCTGGAGAAGCGGCGGGCGCGGCTGCAGCGCCACGTCCCCAGCGCCGACGGCCTCGTCCGGCTCTCGGCGCAGGAGACCGCGACCTCGGCCGAGGCGATGGAGGCGTTCTTCGACCGAGCCCTGGAGGACGGCGCCGAGGGCATCATGTGCAAGGACCCGGCGGCCCCGTACAAGGCGGGCTCGCGCGGATTTGCATGGGTGAAGTTCAAGGCCGACTACCAGGCCGCACTCGCCGACACGATGGACCTCGTCGCCGTCGGCGCCTTCTACGGCCGGGGCCGCCGCGCCGGCTGGTACGGCGCCCTCCTCATGGCCGCCTACGACCCGGACCTCGAGGTTTACCAGTCCGTCTGCAAGCTCGGCACGGGCTTCAGCGACGAGGTCCTGCAAGGCCTGAAGGCGCGTTTCAAGGACGTGACGTCGCCCAAGCAGCCCGTCCGCGTCGAGTCCGGCCTCGAGCCCGACGTGTGGTTCGAGCCGCAGCTCGTGATGGAAGTGCAGGCGGCGGAGCTTACGCTGAGCCCGCGCCACCGGGCGGCCTGGGGGGTCCTCAAGCCGGACGCCGGCCTCGCCGCCCGCTTCCCGCGCTTCACGGGCCGCTGGCGCACCGACAAGGGGCCGGACCAGGCGACGTCGCCGCAGGAGCTCGTCGCCATGTTCAAGGCGAAGGGCAAGTGACGTGCGGCTTCGCGTCATCGTGGCAAGTCTCGTGTGGGCGAGATGGGAACCGGGGAAAACTGGAAACGGGGAATTTTGCCAAGTTTTCCTGGCTTCCAGTCTTCCCGGTTTCCCAAGCCTCCCACACGGATCGCCGCGTGACGCGTTGCCCCGCCGCCCTCCCTGTAAAACGCTGTTCAATGCAACCAGCCAACCAAACGTCTTATATGTCCTGAAACGGGCGTGCAGGATGATGAAAACCGCCCTCCTGGCCGCCCTCGTCGCGGGCCTCGTCGCCACCGCATCATTGGCCGCGGCGCAGCCGGACCCCCAGCAGGTCGCAAACGAGACGGTCCAGAAAGGCAAGTCCGTGGTCGATGACGTCGTGGACGGCGCAAGCGGTGTCGCCCCCAAGGTGGATGCTGGCGCCGGCAAGGGTGGAGCCGGGCTCGGCGGCGCTGCCTCCGCGTTCGGGCACTTCCTGCAGGCCGTGGCGGACTCCGCCGCAGCCGCCGCAGCCAGCACGGGCAAGGCCCTCGCCGGCGTCGGCACGTTCCTCGCCTCCGGCCTCTCTGGCGGTCTCGTCGCGGCCGTGCAAGGCCTCGGCGCTGGTCTGGGTGGCCTGGGCGCCGTCCTCGCCGCGACGCTCGCCCTCCTTGGCGCAGGCCTCGTCGGTGCCGGCGGTTGGATCGGCGCCCAACTTGGGGCTCTCCTTGCCATCTACGCCAAGTTCGTCGGCACCCTGCGGCCCAAGGCCATGGACCCCGCCGCCTTCACGGCCGTGGCCGGGACCGGCGCCGCGGCCACGACGGCCGCCGCAGGCTACGGGCTCTGGGCACTCGCCAAGAAATACGCCTGGCTCCTCTCGGGGGCCGCGGGCTTCTCGCGCATCGAGGACTCGGCCCTTCTGGAGCACCCGCTGCGGGCCCAGGTCTTCCAGGTCATCCAGCAGAACCCCGGCGTCCACGCAAGCGAGCTGTCGCGCAAGGTCGGCGCCGGCTGGGGCACCATCGTGCACCACCTCGACAAACTGGAGAAGGGCCGCCTTGTCACGGCCCGGCGCGTGAACAACCAGAAGTGCTTCTTCGAGGACGGCGGCAAGGTGTCCCGGCAGGACATGGCGATCGCGGGCGCCGTGCGCGGCGACTCGGCGAGCCTCATCACGGCGTACGTCACGGCCCACCCCATGACGAGCCAGAAATCGATGGCGTCGGAGCTCGGCATCAGCCCCGCCCTCACGAGCTTCCACGTGAAGAAACTCAGCGCCCTCGGCGTCCTCGACAAGGTGCGCCGCGGCAAGGAGACCCTTCTCACGACGACGCAGGCCGTCCGCCGCGTCCTTACGCCGTCTGCCATCGGGCCCATCGCCCCCATGGTCGGCGCGCAGGGATAGGCGCGGTCCGCCCGGGGTTTGGCTCGCGGCAGCGCAACGCTACAGAATCCCTGTCCTCACCAATAGGGTGAACCTGGTGTCTCCCAGTCAGGCGACCCATGCGCCTCGCCCTGTCCGTCCTCGCAGGACTCGTCCTCGCAGCCCTCCCTGCCGTCCCCGCCCCCGCGACCTGCCCCGTGGACACGACGCCCAATTTCACGGACAACTGCCACCACGAGTACCTCCTGTACGACGTGGACCAGGCCAACATCGACGTGCTCATCCTCCCCTCGACGTCGCCGTACGAGCTGCGCGACGCGGTCATCCTGAAGCAGTCCGTGAAGATGTGGGACGACGGCATCGACAACCTCGGCCCCGCCTGGCTCGCAAGCGGCATCAACCTGCACGCCTACAACGTCGGCCTCGACCCCGTGCCGAAGGCGGCGCTGTGGGACCCCGAAGTCGTGGTTGTCCCCGCGGAAGTGAACGCCGCCCTGCTCTTCGGCATCGGCGAGCAGATGCCTCTCTACTCGTGGTGCCACGGCGTCCCGCCGCCGGGCTTCTCGCCGACCTGGGCGAACCTCGCCTCCACCATCCAGGCCGCCGCCGGCTACCACTCGGACGGCAACGCCGGCATGCTGGGCGCCTCCTGCCCCAACGGCGGCCGCATCTGCTTCGTCATCGACACGAACTTCCTCTGGCTCCCCGACGCCGACAACCGCCGCGACATGTTCGACCTCAACTCGCACGAGCTCGGCCACTGCCTCGGCATCGGCCACGTGGGCGACGCCCTCGACTTCACGGCCACCTCCTACCCGCAGGACGACATCATGAGCTACGAGAACGACGGCCACCAGGCGACCCACGTGCTCTGCGTCTCCACGCTGAACATCCTGGCGCTCGAGAAGACATACGGCAACCTCCTCGGCCAGTCCGGCTACCCGGCCAGTTCCGCCGGCGGCTACGTGGGCCAGGACCCGTCGGCATGGAGCGCCGACAACTGCCCGGAGCCCACCGCGCTGTACAACGACCCCACGCCGGTCCTCAACGCGGATCCTCTCGGCGGGTTGTAGCCTCAGGCGGCATCGTAGGCGGCCTGCAAGCCCGCCACGTCCATCTTCACCATGCCCATCATGGCGTTGAAGACGGCCTGCACCTTGCGCGGATCCCTGCCGGAGGTGAGGCGCAGGAAGGCCTCCGGCACGATCTGCCACGTAAGGCCGAAGCGGTCGTCGATCCAGCCGCACCGGCCCGGCTTGCCGCCGTGGCTCAGCGCGTCCCACAGCCGGTCCACCTCGCGCTGGTCCTTGCACACCACGAAGAACGACACCGCCGGCGTGAAGCGGTACTGCGGGCCGCCATCCAGGCCCATGAAGCGCTGCCCTGCCAGCGTGAACGCTCCGCCCATGCGTTCACCTCGTCGAGGGACGACCGGGGAAAGAGCGAGACGTA
>JBHEMF010000087.1:0-6640 GCA_046352665.1 Thermoplasmatota archaeon | reverse complement strand
TAGCAGGCGTGTCCCGTCGTGAGGTTCTTGCCGGTGGGATCGACGTAGCAGACCTTGCCCGTGTCGATTTCGCTGTTGGGCTGGTAGCAGCCGCCGAAGACGCGCGGCTCGTCGAGGAGCTTCACGCTCAGCGTCATGAGGAGCTTGGCAAGCGGCGGATGGTCCCACACGAGGGGGCGCTCGCCCCAGCATGCGTCCACCCACTCGCCGGCAGCCTGCTTGTGGGCGAGGGTCACGTAGTAGTGCTCGTCCCAATAGATCGGGCTCGGGTGCCCCGAAGGATAGAGGGCATGGTCCTGGGCGGCGCCGCGCTGTGTGATGTCGAGGTTCTGCGTGTAGAGCGTGAAGGCCACGAGGGCGAGGATGGCGAAGGGGACCCAGCCGTCGCGGTGCTGCTTGGCCGTCTTCGGGTTTGGGCTGGGTGGACCCGAGGGCGGCGGACCGGGGGACGCCGGCGGCGTAGATGGCGCCGGGTCCGGGGGCGCAGCCGGCATCTCCCCGGCGATGGCGGCGGTGGGCCGGATCTCCGGCGGGTCCAGGCCCGGCGGTGCGCTTTCGGGGTCAGCCGCCGGCTCCATCGACGGCGTGCATGGGGCGTCCACCGGAAAAAGGGCGCGGACCGCTACGGGCGCAGGAGGACCCAGAGGTCGTTCACGTTCGTCCCCGTCGGTCCCGCGTGCACGAGACGCTTCGCCGCGGCGAGGAAGCCATGCGAGGTGAAGGTGGCAAGGGCCCGCTCCGCGGCGGGGCTCCAGTCGCGCCCTAGCGTCCAGGCGCCCGCGGCGTCCGTGCCGCCGTCGATGCCGTCGCTTGCGAAGGCCGCGAACAGCGCACCCGATCCGGCAAGGACGCGGCTGGCGGCGAGCGCTGCGTGCTGCGAACGCCCTCCAGGGGGTGATGCGGCGGGCAAGCGGACCGTGGGCTCGCCGCCGCCCACGAGCGCCACACGGCTCCCTTCCAGCGCCAATCCCGCCGCGACGAACTGCTGCACCTCGGTTTCCGCCTCGCCACGGATGCGCTCGCCGTGGCGGAACACGGTCCAGCCGAGCGTCGCAAGGCGCAGGCCCGCCGCGGCGACGAGGTCCTTGTCGGAGGCAAGGACGTGCAACGGGATGTCCGGGTCCCAGAACGCCGCGGAGCCGACGGCCTCGGGGTGTGCGGGGTCGGTGTCCTGGAGGAGCCACGTGCGAACGCGGCGGGTCTTGGCGAGGATGAGTCTCGCCAGCTTGCCGCCCTTCAGTGCCGAAGTCTCGGCGCGGCGCCGGTTCATCTCCTCCACGGGGAGCCCCATGACGAAGAGCTCCTGCCAGCGCGCAAGGAGGCGTGCCTCGTCCCAGCCGGGTGCGGGGGACTCGACGCATGCCGAGGAGCCGCCGGAGAGGAGGATGAGGAGCGGTTCGTCGGCGGGGAGGCCGTCGATCCAGGAAAGGAGGCGGCGCCCCGCGGCAAACGAGCCGGCGCCAGGCAGCGGGTGTTCGCCGGGGAGCCACTCGAAGGTGTCGATCCCTGGCGCCTGCGTGCCGTGCGGTGCGATGCCCAATCCGGCGAAGGGCACGCCTGCCTCGACGAGTCCCCAGACCATGCGGGACGCCGCCTTGCCGACGGCAAGGACACGGATTCGGGTGGGCCGCTCGCGGTCGCCGAGCCAGTCGTCGAGGAGCCCCTGCCGCACGGCGCGGCGGACGAGGGGGGCCGGCTCCACGGCGGCGATGCCGGCGAGGAACGCCTCCACGGCCTCCTCGGCCAGCGGGTGGCCGGCGAGGGGCGGATGGGTGTCGGCAGCCACGCCGCGGACAGGGACAGGCCCCTGAAAAGGGCGGATGATGGCCGGCCGGAAACACATCTCGGCAAAACCGCCGACCACGCCGACCACGCCGAACCTACCGAGCCACGGAAACCACGGAAGGCATGGAATGCCCTGGAACGCGTCTTCGGCGACGTCCTCCGCGAGGGTCCTGCAGTCCGGCGGAGCCGACGTGGGCGGTGACTCATGGTGGATCGCGCGTTCGGTCGTGGATGGGCACGCCGTCGTCGGACTGCGGAACCTATGCTACTCGCCGTGTAGCAGGTTGGTTTCCGTGCGTTCCGTGGTTTCCGTGGCTTGGTCCCGAAT
Source organism: Thermoplasmatota archaeon (assembly GCA_046352665.1). Taxonomy (GTDB): domain Archaea; phylum Thermoplasmatota; class E2; order JACPAO01; family JAHFTW01; genus JAHFTW01. Next base: position 4,527 of record JBHEMF010000087.1, on the reverse strand, counting down.
CATGCGCCGCCCATCACGCCCGCGGCGGAACGATCCTGCCGTTCAGGATGACGTGCCGGGCGCTGGAGTGGCCGAATCCTGCAGCCCAATGGTCGAGGGTGGGCGAATCGTGCACGACGATGTTCGCCACCTTGCCCACCTCCAAGGAGCCGACCTTCTCCTCGACTCCGAGGGCGCACGCCGCGTTCCACGTGACAGCCGTGAGGGCCTGCGCGGGGTTCATGCCCATCATGTAGCACGCCAGCTGTGCCACGAAGCCGAGGTCGTAAACTGGGTTGTTCGGGTTGTGGTCGGAGGCGAGCGCCACGGGGACGCGGGCGTCGAGGAGCTTCCTGGCCGGCGCCCATCTGGGTTGCATCATCGTGACGGGCACGGTGGGAAGGAGTGTCGCGATGGTGCCGGCCTCGGCCATGGCGGCGATGCCGGCGTCGGAGACGGCCATGAGGTGGTCGGCGGAGACGCAGCCGACTTTTGCGGCGAGCTCGGCGCCCTTCGTGTCCACGATCTCATCGGCGTGCAGGCGGACCTCGAAGCCAATCTCGCGGGCCCGCTTCAGGATGCGCAGGCCCTGCTCGAAGGTGAAGGCCCCGTCCTCGACGAAGGCGTCGCAGTAGCGCGCGATCTCCTGCTTGGCGACGGCGGGCAGCATCTCGTCGCACACGAGGTCCACGTAGGCGTCCGTGCGGCCCTTGAATTCTTCCGGCACGGCATGGGCGCCCAGGAACGTGGAGACGACGGCCATCCCGGTCCGTTTGATGAGTTTCGGGTGCACCGCGAGCTGCTTCAGTTCCGTCTTGGTGTCGAGGCCGTAGCCGGACTTCGCCTCCACCGTGGTCGTGCCATGGTGCAGCATCTCGCGCAGACGGCCGTGCGCTGCCTCCTCCAACTCGTTCTCGGTGGCTTCCCGCGTCTCCCGCACCGTCTTCATGATGCCGCCGCCGGCTGCCAGGATCTCCATGTAGGACTTGCCGGCGAGCTTCATGCGGAGTTCATTGGCCCGGTCGCCGGCGTACACGAGGTGCGTGTGGCTGTCCACGTAGCCGGGGGTGACGAGCCTGCGGCGCGCGTCGAGGGAGCGGGCCGTCTTGCCGCGCCAGTCCGGCTCCGGGCCGACCCACGTGATGCGGCCGTCCTTCACGGCGACGGCCCAGCCGGCCTCCATGGCGCAGTCGGACGCCTCGAAGCCGTCGCGCGCGCGCTGCGGCCCCTCCATCGTCGCCACGGTGGCATTGCGGATGAGCAGGTCCGCCTTCATGTCCGACTTGTCCTGGGCCACGACGGCGCGAGCGGGAACCTCGGTTTATGGATGCCGGCACCGGTCGTTTGCGGATGCGCCCCATGTCTCACGTTCGAGGGCCCCGGATGGCATGATGTTCGGAGAAGCGATCGAGGTAGAACTTGCCAATCGACGACGAGCGCCAGGTTCCTGCAGTCCGACGACGTCGTCCACTTCAGCGCCCGAACCTCCTGCATTGGTGACTCATTTGTCCTCGGGCGGCCTGGGAGACCAGTGAGTGCATTGAGTGCATGAATCGAAAATTGGCAGTTCGTTCCACTCACTGGACTCCCTCCCAGGCCGCCATTGCTTGAGGGCCACGTCGTACAAGTCGCCGTCGTCGGAACGATTGTGGCCCTCTCTCTGGACGTCGCAAGCCCACGTTTCGGTGCGATTCGTGCAATCGGTGGTTCCGGCGCGTAGCGGCCGCGAGCAACGGACACGAAATCGCAAATCCACGTCCCATCCTCAAATCCCAGGCCTCCCACACGCTGCAACAAAATGCATGCCGCATGGTTGAAACCCCGCCCATGCATCACGACTTCGTTGGCCTTCCAGCCGAGCCCCGCCTACTCACGTCTCCCGCCCCGCAAGCCTGACGGCGACCCGCGCTTCCTCGACCTCCTCGTCGATGACGCGGGTGCTGCCGACGTGCTCCTGGCCGGTGTCCCATACGATGGCGCCGTGATCGGCCGCAAGGGGTGCCGCGAAGGGCCAAGCGCCATCCGGGAGGCGTTCCGGTTCCTCGGCGCCTGGGACGCCGACCGCGGCACGGGCCTCGCAGGGACGCGCATCCACGACCTGGGCGACATCCCGGTGCGCGGCGAAGACACGCTTGCCACGCATCGGGTGGTCGAGAAGCACCTCGGTGAGGCCCTCGTCGAACCGAAGCCTCTCGTGGTGCTGGGGGGCGACAACTCCCTCTCTTTCGCCACGTTCAAGGCCCTGCATGGCGCCTACGGCGGCCGGTGGGGTGTAGTCGTCCTCGACGCCCACTACGACCTTCGCCCGCACACCGGCCAGCCGACGAGCGGCACGCCTTACCGAAGAATCCTCACCGAGGTGGAAGGCAGGCCCGTGGCGGGGCGCAACCTCGCCGAGGTCGGCATCCGTCCGCACGCCAACGGGGCCGCCTTGGCCGAGTACGCGGCGGAGCAGGGTGTGCGCGTGTTCCCGATGGGCGAGGTGCGCCGGCGTGGCATCGCCTCCGTCGCGAAGAAGGCCCTCGCGGCGGCGGGCCGCGGCGTCGATCACATCTTCCTCAGCGTGGACATCGACGGCCTCGACCAGTCCATCGCCTCCGGCTGCAGCGCCCCCGGCGCGGGGGGGCTCGCATTCCATGAGGCGGCCCACCTGGTGCACGCCGTCGCCTCCGACCCGCGCTGCCGCGCCATGGACCTGGTCGAGGTCGCACCCAGCCTCGACCCGTCGGGCAACACGGCCCGGACGGCAGCACAGCTCGTGGCCGCTTGCGTCGGAGCCTGGGCGGCGCGCTAGCATGCCTGGCCGCGCCGGCGTTTGCCGGCTCCCGACGCGATATACCCGATCGGAGCCAAGCGTGTCCCAATGAACGGTACGCGCATGGTCGTGTTCATCCTCGGCCTGGCGCTGGTCCTCGTGGGAGCCTGGATGTTGTTCTTCCAGACTGGCCTCAGCAAATGGGTGCCCGTGGGCATCGCTGGCGCCGGCCTGCTGGTGCTCATCGGCCTCCTCGTGATCGGCTTCAGCGAGGATGCCTCCAGCGACCACAAGACCGTCGAGCATGTCGACGAGCACCACCGCTACTAAGCGGTCGCCTCTTTCCATCCTCCTTCCACTCAAGGCGCATCCGGGGGGCCATGCGGCACCTCGACTGCGAACGTCGATCCTTTGCCGGGCCCCGGCGACGTCGCCCACATCCTGCCGCCGTGCGCCTCGACGATGCCGCGGCAGATGTAGAGCCCCAAGCCGGTGCCCGCGTGCCGGAGCGCCGGGTCCTCGTGCACCTGGCTGAACGGCTGGAACAGTCGGGCGACCTGGCTGTCGTCGAGGCCCGCGCCCGTGTCGGTCACGTCCACGCGCCACGCGCCAGGCCCAGACGCGGCGACCGCGACCCGGACGGCGCCGCCGCGCGGCGTGAACTTGATGGCGTTGGAGAGGAGGTTGAACAGGACCTGGGTGAGCCGGCGGCCGTCGGCCCGCAAGTGAGCCGGGGCACCCGGCACCAAGGCCAGGGCCACACCCGCCGAAGCCGCCTGCGGCACGAAGGCCTCGACGGCCTCTTCCGCGAGGCGGCGCAGGTCGATGGCGGCGCGCTGCAGGCGCATCTGGCCCCCTTGCAGGCGGGCCACGTCGAGCAGGTCCTGCACGAGGCCGGCAAGGCGCCCGACGTTGCGGTCGATCACCTCGACGGAATGCTGCTGCTCGGCGCTCAAGGGACCGAACTGGCCGGCCTTGAGGAGGTGGAGTTGCAGGCGCACCGGGGTGATGGGGGTGTTCAATTCGTGGCTCGCCGTGTTCAGGAACTGCGTCTTGAACTCGTCCAGGCGCCGGAGCTGCTGGATCTCGAGGAGCCGCTCGAAGGCCACACGGTCGGCCTCCTCCGACTTGCGGCGCCCCGACTCGGCCACCTCCAATGCCGAGAGGTCGCGCACGATGGCGATGCGGGCCGGGGCGCCGGCATGGACGATGTTGCGCGCCTCGACCTCGGCGGGGAACGAGGTGCCGTCGCCGCGCAGCATCACGATGCGGGCGGGGCCTTCGAGGTGCTCCTGCATGCGCTTGGCGACGAGGGCGCGCGACTCGGGGGCCACACGGTCCGCCATGGCACCGCCGCGGTGGCCGCGCGGCAGGCGGAACATCGCCCAGAAGGCGTCGTTGGCAGCAACGAGCACCCCTTCGCGGTGGATCACGATGCCCTCCGTCGAGGACTCGGAGAAGACGCGCAGCGCCTCGGCGGACTCGTGCGCCTCCTGGAGGGCCTTCTGCAGCTCGGCGCCGCGCCGGTCGTACGCGATGGCGGACTCCGCGTCGTGCCGGAGGCCGCGGCGGCGCACGTCGTTTGCGACGATCCCGACGACGGCTGCCGTGAACAGGTTGCTGGCATGCGTCTGGGCGCTGCTGGGGTCCGGTGCAAGGAAGAAGAGGAGGCCCCACTCGACGAGGAGGAAGGCCACGAGCGGGAAGTAGAGGCGGCGCTCGACCACGACCAGAACGCGGCGCAGCTCGAGGCGATGCTCGCGCGTGTCGCCGCGCTCGAAGAGGACGTACGC
>JBHEMF010000086.1:0-6694 GCA_046352665.1 Thermoplasmatota archaeon | reverse complement strand
TCTTCGGCCTGCACGATCTCACTCGCCGCGTCCTCCCCTCGATGCGGCGCCAAGGCACGGGGCGCATCGTGAACGTAGCCTCCGTGGCGGGCCACACGGCAGTCCCTCTCATGGGCGCCTACTGCGCCAGCAAGTTCGCGGTCCGCGCCCTCACCCAATCGCTCGACATGGAGGTGCGCCGCTTCGGCATCCGGGCCGTACTCGTCGAGCCCGGCCCCATCGCGACCGGGTTCGGCGACCGCGCCACGGCGGAGTCGAGGGCGAACATGCCGGATCCGGCGTCCAGCCCGTACGCACCCACGTACGCAAAGTGGGCGAAGATGCGGGGCGAGGGCGGACGCGGGGTGCATCCGCGCAAGGTCGCCCGCAAGGTCGTGCATGCCTGCATGGCGGCCGTGCCGCGCAACCACTACTTCGTGCCATGGTCGGCAAGCTGGCTCAACCTCGGCAAGCGCCTGCTGCCGGACGCGTGGACGATGGCGGCGCTGCGGCTGTACTTCCGGGGCAATTGACGATCCCGGTTTCGTGGTTTTCGTGGTTTTCGTGATCGGTGGGTCCGTAGCGCGCGCCAGAAAAGTGTTTCCGGATCGAGCCAGCGCTCCCAACACGAAAACCACGAAAACCACGAAACTGCCCAGCAATATTGGCGGACTCAAGAGGCCCTTGACGCGTACACCCCGACCAACCGGATCCGCAGATTTCGCAGATTTCGCAGACGGACGACGAAGGGTTTCAATCTACGTCATCTGCGGATGGGTCGCTCGGTTCATGCCTTTTCATGGTTCGTGTTCGGCCGGTTGCGTAACGGCAGACCGTTCCCGCAAAGACAGCGCAGGCCAGAAAACACGAAAACCACGAAAACGCACGAACCGCACGAGCGTGGCTGCCGCGTGCCGAAGCCGTCCGCCTTCCGACGGCTTCAAGACCCACCCCCGAATCGCTGCGCACGCTAGGTGTCCCCATGGCCAAGACCATCCTGCAGACCAAGAAGACCGGCAAGACCGTCCTTCCCATCGACGCCCCGAAGGGCAAGGCCGCCAGGAACGGCCACGCAGCGAAGGTCGGACCAGCCGGCCCTGCCGGAACGACGGAGGAGCTGAACCCCTTCAAGATCGCCCAGTCGCAGCTCGACACGGCCGCGAAGGCCATGAAGCTCCCCAGCGCCATGCACCAGTACCTGCGCGAGCCGCAGCGCTTCCTGCAGGTCTCCATCCCGGTCCGCATGGACGACGGCACGACGCGCACCTTCATCGGCTTCCGCTGCCAGTACAACGACGCGCGCGGCCCAACGAAGGGCGGCATCCGCTTCCACCCCGAGGAGACCGCCGACACCGTCCGGGCGCTTGCGGCCTGGATGACCTGGAAGTGCGCCGTGGCGGACATCCCGTACGGCGGCGGCAAGGGCGGTGTGATCTGCGACCCCAAGAAGATGAGCAAGGGCGAGCTCGAGCGCCTCTCCCGCGGCTGGGTGCGCGCCGTCCACCAGATTGTCGGTGTCGCGAAGGACATCCCCGCCCCGGACGTGTACACGACCCCCCAGATCATGGCCTGGATGATGGACGAGATCTCCGTCATCCACGGCGCAAACGAGCCTGGCTTCATCACCGGCAAGCCATTGCCCCTGGGCGGCTCGGCGGGCCGCGGCGACGCCACCGCGAAGGGCGGCATGTACCACCTGCGCGAGGCCGCCAAGGCCATCGGCTTCGACCTCGAGGGCGCGACCGTCGCCATCCAAGGGTTCGGCAACGTGGGCGGCAACGCGGCGCCGCTCTTTGCCGACATCGGGTGCAAGGTCGTGGCCGTCTCCGACTCCAAGGGCGGCGTGCACAACGCGCGGGGCCTGGACTTCGTGAAGCTCGCCGAGCACAAGAAGAGGAAGAAGCAGGTGCGCAACTTCCCCGGCACGAAGAACATCACGAACGAGGAGCTCCTGGAACTCAAGGTCGATGTGCTCATCCCGGCCGGCATCGAGAACCAGATCCGCGGCGACAACGCCGACCGCGTGAACGCGCGCATCGTCCTCGAGCTCGCCAACGGCCCCACGACACCGGACGCCGACGCCATCCTCCACAAGAAAGGCATCCTGGACATCCCGGACTTCCTTGCCAACTCGGGCGGTGTCACCGTCTCCTACTTCGAGTGGGTGCAGAACCTGTACGGCTACTACTGGAGCGCCGAGGAGGTCTACTCGAAGCTCGACGCCAAGATGACGGCCGCGTTCCACGCCGTGCACGACACGTCGAAGCGGATGAACCTCGACATGCGGACGGCGGCATACGTGGTGGCCGTCGGCCGTGTGGCCGAGGCCGTGCAGTTGCGCGGCATCGTCGCCTGAGCGCATCTGCCCGGCGGAACACAGATTGCGCAGAACGAAAACTGCGGCCTTCACCTCGATTCGGAACGGATTTTCCACAGATGCGTGAGCCTCGATCCCGCATCTGCGCGGATTCTGGCGTGGCTCCGATTTTCCTTCCTTCCGAAGACGCAGCTGGAAGGATGTCTGTGAAATCTGTGTCCAGTGGCGGGCGGCTCAGGCATCCTGCCGCACGTCGAGGAGGAGCGGCTGCTTGCGCCCCTCGATGTCCACCGAGGTGTTCATGGCCCGCGTCACGGAATCGGTGTCGCCGCAGTAGGCGCACGCAGCCGAGGCGTGCGAGCGCTTGAGCTTGCGCACCATGACGAACACGGCGACGATGCGCTCGTCGCAGTTGCTGCAGACCAGGCGCACTTCCTTGGCCACACCTGGTCCAGTGTGCGGCTGCCCTTAAACGAGGCGGGGCTAGGTGCGGCCGCGGCGCAGACGGCCGAGGCTGCGCAGTTCCGTGGTCCCGGCCTCGAGGAGGTGGCGGTTGAACTGCGCCGTGAAGACCGGGTCGTCGTCGCGCCGCGCGCCCTCCGACTTCATCCCCCATGCGCAGGCCGGGTGCGCCTGGCAGTGGATCTCGCGCGGGGCGCCGTTGGCGGCGCGCTTGGTGACGACGTAGGACTCGGGCATGGCCGCGACGAGGACGCGGGGCGATGATAAGTTGAGGGGGTCACCCGCCGCAGCCTCAACGCACTTTCTTGGTACGGTCCGCCGGCCGAAACTCGATGGCGTCGCCCACCACCTGCACGGGTCCGCCAGGGGTGAGGAATTCGAAGGTGCTGCCGGTCTTGCCGACGCGGACCTCCCGCCCGTCCGCCTTCCGGATGACGAAGGTGCGCAGGCTCTCGTCGATCACGGTGCCGGCAAGGCCAACGATGCCAACGTCGCCCGACGCCGCGATGCGGACGTCCTGGCCGATGAGCTCGCCGCGGGCCACGCGCCGCGCCTCGTCGCCGAGCCGGGGCAGGCTGCGCTTCATGCGCGTCGGTGCCGCATGGCCGCGACGAGACCGATCACGAGGGCCGCCGCCGCAAGCACCACGGCGCCGAGCCCCGCCACACTGAACGACGTGGGGGCCTGCACCGGGGACGCGAGCTCCACGGCGGGGCGTGCCGTGTCGGCGCCGGCGCTGCCGCCCTTGGGCTGGACGAGGCCGCAGTCCGGGTCGTTGGGGCAGGCGTCCGCAAGGTTGGGCACGCCGTCGCCGTCCACGTCGTCGTTGCAGGCGTCGCCCATGCGCGTCCGCGCCGGGTCCGACACCGCTTGGTCGGCGTTCGCGACCCACGGGCAGTTGTCCACGCCGTTGTCCACGAGGTCGCCGTCCCAGTCCGTGTCGCAGAGGTCGCCTACACCGTCGGAGTCGAAGTCGCGCTGGCCGGGGTTGGCCACCGTCGGGCAGTCGTCGCGCACGGTCGGGATGCCGTCGTTGTCGGCGTCGGCCTCGCACGAGTCGCCGACGCCGTCGCGGTCGCTGTCGGTCTGATCGAAGTTGGCCGTGGCGCAGTTGTCGGTGGCATCCGGGATGCCGTCCGCGTCGCCGTCGTCCGATGAGGAGCTGTCGTGCGGGACGTCCGCTGCGTGGCCGGACTCGGAGGGGTGGCCGAGCACGGGCAGGTCCACGCTGATGCTGAGAAGGTCGTCGTCCAGGAACCCGGCGCCGCCCGTGTTGGGCGACGTGCCGGTGGCGCTCGTGTCGAACCATTCGACAAGCACCTGGTGCGGGCCGTTGAGGCTCGCCGTGAGTGCTGCGAGCGTGTTGGTCGTCCAGAAGTCCTGCGGCGATGCGGCGGAGGTGGTGACCGGGATGAGCTGCGGCGCGCCCCAGTCGGGTGTCACGACCACGTACTCCGTCGTGCCCGCCGGGGGCGGCGGCGGGGGCGGCCAGCCGATCTGCGGTCCGCTTCCCGGCAGAGGCGGCAGGGAGGGCAGCGGTGGCAAGGACGGGATCGATGGCAGCGACGGCGCGGGTCCGCCGATCTGTGACCCGGGGCCGCCGGATCCGACCGGCGGGACGGCAGGCTGACCAGGGGGGAGGGCGGGCGACGGGATGCTAAGCGGCGCCAGGACGGCGGCCACGGCGCTGCGGACAGCGTCCACGACGGTGGTCGGGACCGCCGGGAGGGCTGGGACCGAACCGCCGCCACCCGTGAGGCTCGTCTGGGTGACGGGGTTGCAGCTCGAGGCGAGCCCGAGCTTGGTGGGGGTCACGAAGCGCAGTTCGGCGCTGGCGCAGTCGGGACTGAAGTCGTCGTCGTTGTAGCCCGAGGAGCAGGACGGCGGCGGGATGCCGACGCCTGCGCACGGGGTGGAGATGACGGTGCCGCCGCCCACGCCCCAGTCCAGGCTCTGCGGGAAGTGCCAGGCCCAGGCGAACGTCCCTTGCAGGTTGTCGCCCACGTTCGCGGCGTTCACGCCGGAGACGGGGTTGAGGTCCGAGAGCGGGAACGAGACCACGAGGTCGTTGCCGACGAAGTTCGACGTCACACCCGGCCGCGACGCGTCGCAGTAGGTGCTGGGGATGCTCTGGTCGCGCTGGTACACCAAGGTAGCCGGCGTGCTCGAGCTTGCGGCCTGCTGCAGGAGGAAGCAGGTGTTCGCGGCCGGGCTGCCGGCAGAGTTGTCCCACGCCGCCTCGATCGTCATCTTCCGGCCGGCGCTCTCGCCGAAGTCGGGCGTGAAGACGATCCAGTAGCGCTCCGCGGACGGCGGCGCCGACGACGGGTCAACGGGGGCCAGCGGGTCGCGGACCCAGACGTGGATCTCGACGCGGCTCGTGCCGGGGTTGTAGTAGGCGCCCACACAGGCGATCTCGTTCGTGCCGCCGTACGTGGCCGGGTTGCCGGCGACGTAGCTGGGGGCGCCGGCGAAGTTGTTGTGGTCCGTGTCGGAGTCGTCGTCCACGAGGACGCCGCTAGCCTGCGCCGGCACGACGAGCGGCCCGCTGCACTGCGGCGGCGTAGGCGGCGCGACAGGCTGCACGATCACGGTCGCAAGGTCCGTCGATGTGGCCCCGGTGGCTGGGTCCGTCACCGTGAGAAGGATGGTGTAGATGCCCTGCAGCGGGTAGTTCACGGCCGTGACGCACTGCTGGTCGCTCGGGTTGAACGAGGTCGGCGTGCCGACCGGGAGGGCCGTCCAGGCGCAATCATAGACGCCGGGCTGCGCCGAGCAGTCCGCAGTACCCACGATGGGGATGTCCTGGCCTGCGAAGCCGGCGTAGGGCCCCCACGCCTCGGCATCCAAGCCGGGTGTGATGACGGCGCGGTTCACGTCGCCGCCGAAGACGGGCTGCGGCACGTTCACGACCGAGTTGTCTGCGGGGGTGAGCCAGTTGACCTGCGGGTCAGGGCGGGGGTTGCACGTCCCGGCGTTGGGGTCGGGGATGCCGCCGATGGGCAGGTTCCCGCCCGACACGGGGCACGTCCAGGAGCAGTCCTGGTCGGCGTGCAGGCCGCGGCCGTAGGTGAGGCGGGCCACGGTCGCAAGCGACGCCGTCGAGGTGGCGGCCGAGGCGCAGCCCAGGCAGCCGTCGCCGTAGGAGATGAGGATGCGGCCCTGGACGTCGATCACGATGTCCTGGAAGTCGAGGAGGTTGCGGCAGACCGGCCCGCCGCCGAAGGCCCAGACGGGGCCGCGCTGGACCGGGTCGTTGGGGGTGACGTCATCGACCTCCCACGTGATGCCGGCGTCGTACGTGAGGGCGACGTAGAGGTGCCAGTCGTGGCCGGGGTTGGTGCCGCACGCGCTGGAGGAGGCGGCGTTCAGGGTGCTGCCGAGGAAGGAGAAGGCGGCGCGGTCGTCGTCGCCGGCCACGACGTCGGCGAAGGTGGCGCGCATGAGGCCCGGAACGAGGCAGGCCACGTTGAAGCGGCCGTACGCGTTGGCGCCGAAGCTTGCGGCAAGCGGTCCGCTGCGGCAGGCCGCCGTGTTCAGGGCCGGGTTGGCGTTGATGTTGCCCTGCCCCTGCGGCTGCCACGTGAGGCCTTTGTCCTTGCTCATCGCCATCCAGGCCCCGGGGTTGGCGCCGCCCGTGCCCTCCTCGCCCTGGCCGACGTAGATCCAGCCGTTGTCCTCGCTGATGCCGACGGAGGGGTCGGTGTTGCCGGTGCCCGTGGGGGCGTAGGGGATCGTGACGATGTTCCAGTTCACACCGTTGTCGTCCGTGCGGGCGAACCCTGTCTGGCCGCCGCAGTTCTTGTTGGGCAGGTAGGCCGAGCCGTCCACGCGCGAGACGCGGATGTGGCCGTGCAGGCCGCCGCAGCCGGACAGGGCGACGATCAAGATCGTCGCTGCGGTGGCGGCGCGGGCCATGGTGGTCAGGGTCTGCAC
>JBHEMF010000085.1:0-6727 GCA_046352665.1 Thermoplasmatota archaeon | reverse complement strand
GGTCGGGCATGCGCATCTGCATCAGCTCGAGATAAGGGCGAACGAGCTGCAGCTCGCGCTCGATCGTCGCGACCGGCTCGTTGAGGACAGGCACCGCCGCGCGCAGGTATGCCACGAGGCTCCGGAGGACGGCCGACGCGTGCGGCGACCCAGCATCCACCAGCGCCTGCACGTTCGCGAGCGTGTTGAAGAGAAAGTGCGGATGGAGCTGTCGCTGCAGCGCCTGGAGCTGCGCCTCGATGAGGCGCGTCTGGAGCTGCGCCGCGGTGAGCATGCGCTCCTGCGATTCGCGCAGCTCGGCCTCGACGCGCAGGCGTGCGGTGACGTCGCGGAAACTCCACACGCGGCCCACGACCTGGCGGCCCAGCCATTGCGGCTTGGAGTAGCGCTCGAAGGTCCGGCCGTCCTTGAAGAGGAGGGTGTCGGCGGATTCGGCGTACGGTTGCCCGTACAGCTCCTTCACCTTGGCCACGAACCCAGGCGGGTCCTTGAGCTGGTCGAGGACGGCGGCCACGGCGCGCTCGTCGTCGTGCGACTCGAGGATGTAGGGCGGGATGCGCCACATCGCGGCGAAGTTGCGGTTGTAGCTCGTGATGTGCCCCTCCAGGTCCACGACCAGGATGCCGTCCTGGGTCGATTCAAGCGTCGCGTTGAGGAGCGAGGCGGTGCGGCGCGCGTCGGCCTCGGCGGCGCGCATGTCCGTGACGTCCTCCACGTAGCCCACGTAGGTCGCGGCCGAGCCGTCGGCCTCGAGGACGGGGCTGGCGCGGGCCTGGACCCAGCGCACGGTCCCGTCCTCGTGCAGGAAACGGAACGCATGCCGCATCTCGCCGCGCTGCTCCCGGGCCGCTTTCCACGCCTGCGCCAAGGCGGGCCGGTCCTCGGGATGGATGGCGGCGACCGCCTGGTCGAGGCTGGCGCACCCGGCGATCTGCATCCAGCGTGCGTTGGCGAGGTCGATGCGGCCGCGGGAATCGGTGTGGAAGATGCCCAAGGGGACGCCCTCGGTGAGGGCCTTGAAGCGCTCGAGCATCTCCCCCAACTGCTGCGTGCGGACCCGGATGCCGAGCTCGAGCCCGTCCTGCGCCGCGCGCAGGGCCGCCTGGGTGCGGTCGCGCTGCGCCACCACGACGGCCAAGGCAAGGCCCGTGAGGGTGACGGCGCCGACCAGGCTCTGCAGGAGGAGGAGCGAGTCGTTGGTCGTGGGATGCTCGAAGGGGCCGTGGCCTTGCACGGCCGCCCAGACGGCGAGTCCGCACAGGAGGCCGCTCGCGGCCGCCGCCTCCCGGGGGCCGAAGCGGAACGCCGCCCAGGCCACCGGACCGAGCAGGAGGGTGCCCAACGGGAGCGCCGTGACCCAGGCGGGGCCGGTGCCGCTCACCATGATGGCGCCGAGGGCGCCCGTGCAGGCGAGAAGGAGCGCTGCCTCGGCGCCGCGGTGCGGCCACCAGGTCACGCGACCGCCCGTCAGCCAGAGCACGATGAGAGGGGCTGCGACCACGGCGCCCACGGCGTCGCCCAGCCACCATGTGGCCCAAGCAGCGCCGAAGAGCGGCCAGGGGCTGAGGCCGGCGGCGGAGACCGCAAGCACACCGATCGTCGCGCTTGCCATGCTGGCCGCCGCCGCCGCCCAGGCGAAGCGCACGAGGTCGTCCACGCGCTCGAAGGCGCGCGCCCCGTTGGCCCAGCGCTTGAGCAGGAGCCCGGCGGCAAGGCTTTCGGCGCCGTTGCCCGCCGCGATGGCGGCAGCGACGGTCCACGGCGTGCCATTGGCGGCGTTGGCGGCGAAGGCTCCCGCGAGGACCGCGGGGACGGCGCGCCAGCCAAACAGGAGGACGGCGGCGATCGCGACCCCGGTGGCCGGCCAGACCGGCGAGGCGCTTGCGTTCACGGTGGCAAGGAGAAGCCCCAGGCGCGCGACCGTGGCATACGCCACCGCGACGGCGGAGAGTACGGCCAGCCGCACGCCCCAGCCTCGGGACCACCAGTCTTCCCACCACGGCTGCCCTGGCGCGCGGGGCGCGGATGGAGGACGGTCCACCTCGGACACCACGGGGCCATCCTGCCATCCTGGTAGTATGAAGCCGGTTCGCCAAAGCCTATAATACGGCCTTTTTGGGCGCGGGGGCGGGCCGGGTGCGTGCGCCGCTGGCTTATTGAACAGGCCGTCGGTCGAGCGGTGAAGGCGCATGGAATTCCAGCTAACAGAGCCGCAACGGATGGTGCGCGACATGGTGCGCGAGTTCGCCGACCGCGAGGTGGCCCCCATCGCGGCCGAGTGCGACCGGAAGCACGAGTTCCCCATGCGGACCGCCAAGCGCATGGGCGAGCTGGGGATCCTCGGCATCACCGTCCCCGAGGCCTACGGCGGCCCAGGTGCCGACTACGTGTCTTTCGCGCTCGTGGCCGAGGAGCTCGCCCGCCCCGACGCGAGCCACAGTGTGATCCTCGGCGCCAACGCCAGCCTTTCCGTCGGACCCATCCTGAACTTCGGCACCGAGGAGCAGAAGCAGCGCTACCTCCCCAGACTCGCCTCCGGGGAGTACCTCGGCTGCTACGCCCTCACCGAACCGCAGTCCGGCAGCGACGCGGGCAGCCTGCGCACCTCCGCACGGCGCGAGGGCGACGAGTACGTCGTGGACGGCCAGAAGCTCTTCATCTCGAACGGCGCCGTGGCCGACGTCTGCATCCTGTTCGCCCGCACGGACCCCAAGTCGAACGACGCGCGGGGCGTCTCGGCCTTCATCGTGGACACGAAGTCCAAGGGCTTCTCCGTCGGCAAGAACGAGGAGAAACTTGGCCTCAACGCCTCCTACACGAACCAACTGTTCTTCGAGGGCATGCGCGTCCCCGCCGGGAACCGCCTCGGCGCCGAAGGCGAGGGCTTCAAGATCGCGATGGCCACCCTCGACACCGGCCGCATCATGGCCGCCGCGGGCTCCGTCGGCATCGCCCGCGCCGCCTTCGAGGCCTCCGTCGCCTACGCCAAGGAGCGCAAGCAGTTCGGCAAGCCCATCGCGGCCAACCAGGCCATCCAGTGGAAACTCGCCGACATGGACGTCCACATCGAGGCCGGCCGCAACCTCTACCTCAAGGCGGCATGGCTCAAGGACAAGGGCGAGCCCTTCACGCACGCCGCCAGCCGCGCCAAGCTCTTCTGCAGCGAGATGGCGATGAAGGCCACGGTGGAAGGCGTGCAGATCCACGGCGGCAACGGCTACACGAAGGACTACCCCGTGGAGCGGTACATGCGAGACATCAAGATCTTCGAGATCTTCGAGGGCACGAGCGAAATCCAGAGGTTGGTCATCGCCCGCCATGTCCTAGGCCAGTAAGCCCTGCGACCGGTGGCGTTCGGACAGCCCCGGCTGCACCGCGGGCCTGCGACGACACCCAGCAGGGTCGCACTCGCACCGACCGCGTGTTCGAGTTAGCCCTCGATTTGCATTCGGGAGCGCGCGGAAACCGGCGAGCCAAAGGCGAGACCGCGCTGACTGCGGCCGGCGCAGCCTGCCGTACGAGCGCGCCCTAGTCATGGGCATCGACGGTTCGGTCGAAGGAGACGACGTCGGACTGCAGGAACCCTTGGCCGCCCGCCTTTTCGAACCGACCCGGTGGTGTCGCCATCGCATTGATCGCATGGCCGCATGGTTTCATCCACCTCCCGGCCAGGCCTAAGCATCCGACCTGCCTGGCTGGAAGCACGGACGACGGCCCCCGCCCTTTTGCTCCTCCCCTGCGGGGGCCGTCCTCCTCAACGTGGCATGCCGTCAGAACCTGCAGGGACCATCGTTTCCACTGGAGTTCCATCGGAAATGATGGTGTTGGCGGGCTATCATCCGGACGCAACAGGAGGGATTTCCGAGTGGTTTGGGCAACATTATATACTCAGGCATGAATGGGAGTGTCAGACAAATGGCACCGATTGGCCCCAAACGGGTCTGAACGGCACCACTTGTTGTGCCCACCTGTCAGACGGGCGGGCAACCACGGAGGTCCAAAATGGCCGCAAGGAAAGTCAAGCAACCGACCGACCGCATCACGGTGCGCCTGCCCATCTCTCAGATCGAGCAGATGAACGCACTCGTGGGCGCCGGCCGGTTCCGCACCACGACGGACGTGATCTTCACGGCCGTCCGCGACTTCCTGACGGCCCAGGGCGCCGGAGCCAAGGAGGTCATCGCAAGCGAGCAGGGGATGCTGGAGTACCAGATCCTGCAGGCGAAGGCCGACGCGGCACGCGCCAAACTTGGACTGAAGTGACTCACGGTCCACCGCCTCACGGCGGGGATGGGATGCACCAGAAGGGATGGGGAAAGGGGGTCGACGCCGGCCCCCTTTCCTTGGCCCTGGGTTTCGGCCCAGAGCCCAACCGGCGTCAACACCTGAGGAGGAGCTGAACACACCATGCAAAGCCTGATTGGAGCGGCGGTTGGGTACGCCCAAGACGTCGAACTGAAGGAATACGAGAACTTCGGCGAACCGAAGATCGTCATCGTCGGCTGCGGCGGCGCCGGCGGCAACACCGTGAACCGCCTGCACAAGGTCGGGGTCCGTGGCGCCGAGACCATCGCCATCAACACCGACAAGCAGGCCCTCGACCTCGTCGAGGCCGACAAGAAGCTCCTGGTCGGCAAGACCATCACCCGCGGCCTCGGCGCTGGCGGCTACCCCGAGGTCGCCGAGAAGTGCGCCGAGCAGGCGCGCGGCAAGCTCGAGGAGATGCTGAAGGGCGCCGACCTCGTCTTCATCACGGCCGGCATGGGCGGCGGCACCGGCACCGGGACCGCCCCCGTCGTGGCGGACGTCGCAAAGAAGATGGGCGCCATCGTGGTCGGCATGGTCTCGACCCCGTTCAACGTGGAGCGCGCCCGCATCATCCGCGGCGACGACGGCCTGCAGAAGCTGCGCTCCCGCGCGGACTCGGTCATCGTCCTCGACAACAACCGTCTCCTGAAGTACGTCCCGAACCTGCCCATCGACCAGGCGTTCTCGGTCATGGACCAGCTCATCGCGGAGACCGTGAAGGGCATCTCGGAGACCATCACCCAGCCGTCCCTCATCAACCTGGACTACGCTGACGTGAAGGCCATCATGGGCGAGGGCGGAGTCGCCGTCATGCTCTGGGGCGAGGCCAAGACCTCCGATGGCGCAAGTGCCGTCGTGTCCGAGGCCCTGAACCACCCGCTCCTCGACGTGGACTACCGCGGTGCCACCGGCGCCCTCATCCACATCACGGGCGGACCGGACCTCACGCTGAAGCACGCCGAGGAAGTGGCCGAGGGCCTCACCTACGAGCTCGACTCCCACGCCAACGTCATTTGGGGCGCCCGCGTGCTCCCGACGTTCGAGGGCCGCTGCCGCGTCATGGCCATCATGACCGGCATCAGCACCGTCGAGACCCCGGCCCCGCAGGCCCAGCTCCAGGCACCCCTGCAACTGCAGGCCGTCGCCCGGACCCCGTCCGGCGGTCCGGCCCGCGCCCCCGCCAAGGTCGGCTTCCAGCCGGAACGCCCGACCAGCATCGGGACCCGCAACGGCCGGCAGGCCCCCGCCACCGGCCCCGGCGGCATCGACTTCGTCCAGTAGATCGTGATGCCTCCCTCTTCCCCTCCACCCGCGTCCTCCTCCCCTTCCTCCGCAACCCACCTCCGCCGTCGCTGATGGCCCGTCCTCCCACGGACCCTCGGCTCCTCCCAACGGCGGAGGTGGGGACTGCAACTTTTCTTGCGCCTTCCCAAGCCCCAGCGCCGTAGGCGGCCCTACCCGGGCAAGCCGTCCACGACGACGGCGCGGAAGCGCGCGGCACCCTTGCGCGCCTTGCGGGCGCTCTTGTACTCCGGCGAGGCGTACCAGCGCTCCGCCGTGGCACGGTCCGGGAACTCCACGACGACGAGCCTCGTCGGGTGCCAGTCGCCTTCCAAGTGCGTGATGGCGCCGCCTCGCGCGAGGAACCGGCCGCCGGCCTTCGCCATCGCGACGTCGCCGAGCCCGAGATATTCCTTGTACCTGACAGGGTCGGTCACGTCGGCGTCGATGAGGACATACGCAGGCATGGCGACCGCCACCCAAGCCAGGGCGCAAGAGGATGCCGCTGCAATGATGCATGCGCGACCTGCAACACCCAAATACCGGTTCGGTCCAAGCGGTCTCCGACCGCCTCCTTTAACGGGTCCGCGGGGATGTGAAGGCGTGGCGAAGCGGACCGGGCGCGCACTGGAGGCCCTCACGGCCCTGAACGCCCGCGTGTACGCCCCGTTCCCCTCGTTCGCCATCGACTGGGACGGCCGCCCCATCCCGAAGGGCTTCGGTCCCGCCGTCCAGCGCCTGCGCCGCGCCGGTCCGGAAGGACGCGCCCTCGACCCCGCCGCCGCCGTCGAGGCGTTCCTCTACCATTACCGGCTCGGCATCCACTACGGCTACCCCGAGTGCTGTGTGCTGCAGTACGCGATGGAGGTGGCCTACGTCTCGCCGCTCCTCCTCCGGGGCGGCATCGTCCTAGGCCAGCACGTTCCCTGCGACGCATGCCTCGAGGCGTACCTGCTGGACTACATCACGGACGGGCCGGCGCTGCGGGAGTACCCGGCGCCGATGGCGGCGTTGCCGCCGATGTCCAGGGTGGACAGGGGGGCGCTCGCGTTGGGCCCGACATACAGACGAGAATTCGCGGTGTCCCAGACCTGTACGTAGCTGCCGGGGCTGCCGAGCCATCCCCAGCGGTTCGTAC
>JBHEMF010000084.1:0-6771 GCA_046352665.1 Thermoplasmatota archaeon | reverse complement strand
GGCCTCCGCTGCGTCGTGGCCGTTCCGCTCCTCGCGCGGCATAGCTTGGCGAGGCCCTTGAGGGGATTAAGGGTGTTTGGGGGCGGGTGAAAGCGAGTGCCGCCGCCAGAACGCCCCAAGGTAGACGCCCGCGACGACGACGGCGCCGCCCACAAGGATGACCGACGTGAGGTGCTCGCCCGTCAGGGCCGCTGAAAGGGGCACCGCGACGAACGGCATGAGGACCCATTGGTACGCGGCGGCGGAGGCGCTCCAGCGTTGCAGGACGAGCATGTAGAACGCGAACGCGGCGACGGAACCCGCCAGGACGAGGTAGCCCAGCGCCAGCCACGTGGAGGCACGTGTAGGGACTGTCAGCTTCTCGCCACTGCCAAGCGATAGCCCAAGCAGGAGGAGGCCCGCGACCCCCATCGCGACACCGCTGCCGGCCACGATATCCGCCTTGGGGAACCTTTTGGCGACCACACCCGCCTGGGCCATGCAGAGGGCGGCTCCTCCCAGGGCGGCCACGCCACCAAGCGGGGCGGCAGTCACCTTGGCGCCGACGATGAGCAGGATGCCGCCCATGCAGATGACAGCGCCTGCCAGGGCCTGCCAGCGGAAGCGCTCCTGCCGTTGCGTCGTGGCAAGCAGCAGAGTCAGGAGCGGGATGACGGAGAGTTCGAGCTGTGCTAGGCCGGGCTTGACCTCGCGCAAAGCCCAGTAGATGAGGCCGAAAGTGCCGAAGAAGGCGAGCACTCCGTAGAGCGCCGAACCAACGAGTGCACGTCCCCGGGGGAATTTTCGCCGCATGGCGAGCGCCGCGGCCAGGAAGAGCCACGAGGCGGGCAGGAACCGCAGGGCGGCGCCCCAGAAGGGTGCCAATTCCTGGTTGCTGAACGCGATGGCGGTCCCGTTGGCTCCGGCCAGCAGCACGCAGCCCGCGAAGGCCGCCATCGTGACGGCGTCGGGACGACTGGGCACGCCAGGCAGACGGCGGCGGACATCAAATGGTTGCGTGCCGCGGGCCTTGCCCATCTTGCTTTCAAAGCGCTCTTGGCCCACCCGCGGGCCCAACAAGAGTTGGACGCCTTCCTCGGCCCCTTCGGCGTCGCCTTCTACTTCCTGCCCCCCATCGTGCTTGCCATCGCCTACCTCGCCCTCCTGCGCCGCATGGAGACCCGGACGCAACGCTTCCGCGTCGCCACGATCGCCGTCGCGATCCTCGTCTTCCAAGTCGTCGCGACCATCCAGTTCAATCCCAATACGCCGGCCGACACGCCGCTGTCTGCCCTCCTGCCGCTCGTGAACCTCGTGGCTGGCCTCGTGGCCTTCTGGGCCTACTCGCCTCCGGCCTGGCTCACGCGTCGCTTCGGCATCGAGCCTCTGGCCGACGAGGAGCCACGGTCGGACGACCTGGCGGCGGCAGTGGGGCGATCTGGCTAGCGCGCCTTCGCCTTCAGGACGGCCGGTTTGGCCTTGGCACGCGGTGCGGCATGGCCGTTCGCCTTGCCTGCATCCGCCAACTCGGCCAGGATGCGTGCACACGCCTCGCGGCCCTTGAAGAAACTGGACAACCGGAACGACTCCTCCGGCGCGTGCATGTTCTCGTCGCGGTGGCCGAACCCGCACAGGATGGGCTCGACGCCGAGGCGCTTCTGCATGTCCGCCACGGCGGGGATGCTGCCGCCCTCGGGGATGAGGACCGGGCGCTTGCCCCACGTGTCCTGCAGCGCCTTCTCGACGGCCTTCACGAGCGGGTGGCCGGGGTCGGCGCGCACGCCTGCCCCCGTGGAGAGGACAGTGACCTTGACCTTGGTGCCGGGTTTGGCGAGGCTTTTGACGTGCTTCTCGACGAGCTTCGCGACCTTGTGGGGGTCCTGGTTGGCCACCAGGCGGCAGGAGACCTTGGCGTGGGCGTGGGCGGGGATCACGGTCTTGGCGCCCTCGCCGGTGTAGCCGCCGTAGATGCCGTTGATCTCGAAGGTGGGGCGGACGCCGATGCGCTCGTACGGCGTCCAACCCTTTTCGCCCCAGAGTGCCGAGACGCCGGTCTGGCGCTTCAGGCCGGACTCCGTCTCCGCCACCTTGGCGAGCCGGGCGCGCTCCTCCTTCGACGCAGGCACGACGTCGTCGTAGAAGCCGGGGATGAGGATGCGGCCGGTCTTCGGGTCCTTGCAGGCGGCAAGCATGTGGACGAGGGCCTCGTTCGGGTTCCACAGGATGCCGCCGAACGTGCCCGAGTGCAGGTCCTTGGAGGGACCCTCGACGTCGATCTGGAAGTAGTCGAGGCCGCGCAGCGTGTGCGTCAAGGCCGGCTGGCCCTCGCCGTGCATGGGCGAGTCGGAGACGATGAGCAGGTCCGCCTGCAAGTCCTTCTGCGCCTTGTCGATGACCTCCGAGAAGTGCAGCGAGCCCATCTCCTCTTCACCCTCGAAGACGAACTTGAGGTTCACGGGCAGGCTGCGGTTGGCCTTGAGCCACGCCTCGGCGGCGAAGATGTGGCAGATGAGCTGCCCCTTGTCGTCCGTCGTCCCGCGGCCCCAGACGCGCCCTTCGGCGACGCGCGCCTCGAAGGGCTCGTACTTCCAGCCATCAGATTTGGCGGCCGGCTGCACGTCGTAGTGGCCATAGACCAGGAGCGTGGGCGCCGAGGGGCCGGCGTGCAGCCAGTCGGCGACGATGGAGGGGAGCCCCGACGTCGGCACGAGGCGGACGTTCTCCATGCCGGCCTTGCGCAGCCGCGCCATGATCCATTCGGCGGCGCGCTGCACGTCGGCGGCGTTCTTCGGGTCGGCCGACACGGAGGGGATGCGGACGAGTTCCTGCAGCTCGGCGAGGTGCGCCTGCTCGTTCTGCCTCAGGTGGCCGAGGACCTTGTCCGGGATGGGCATGGCAGGGGCGACGGGGGCCTCGCGTGAAAAGCTTGGGGCGCCCCGGCCGCTGCGCCCATTGGGGGCAAGCTTGGCCGAAGGGGGGCGGTCCAGCCTGGCCTATGAAATCCATTGGCGGCACTACACGAACTTGTGCTGAGCGACCAAACCGTTAGTGACGGTGTAGCTGACCGTCAGCGTGTCGCCCGAGTTGCAGCCGCTGATGACGTCGCCGGCCGTCACGTCAGGGGTCGCGCCAGCCACCGGGGTGATGCCGGTGCCTGCCGAGTCCGTGGCCACGGCAGTACCCGGGGTGGCGGAGCCGGCGCAGGTGAACCTAATATCGCCCCAGTGGATGTTCGCGGGGGCGGAGCTGACCGTCGCCGTGCGGGCGCTGTCGTCGAAGTTGAAGCCGATTGCTGGAGTTGAGCTAGGCACTGGAGCTATCGATGTCGTTGGGTCTCCAGCATGTTCAGGCCAGTAGCAGTGATGCTTTTCGCGCTCCTCCGTCATCGTTACGCCCCGGCCCATGCATGCGGGGGGTTTGGCCCCCACCATCCTTAGTTGAGGCTCGGATCCAAAAACTTCGATTATCCACGCTAGGCTGTCTCCGCAGGTTGCGGCTTCGACCAGTCTGGCCTTCTCTTGGCCATTTTGCAATACTTGGACCAACATTCCCAACATTTTTGCGGGACACGCAATATCGAGGGATTCGGCAAAACCACCATTGTTGCAAGCCACCGATTTGGAAGCAGGATAGACATGCAAGGCGCCCGGAGAACCGGCCGATTCTACCGACTGCAAATTGCGCACCGGGGTGAATTGAAGATCGTATTCTGCGGCCCCATTCATCCAGCAACTCGAAACATACCAGACCTGAAAGACTGGAGAATCCTGGCTTGCCGCCGTGGTTTGGGTGACCGTTAGGGGAGGGACAGGATTGGCAGCACAGCCGGCAAGGAAAAGTGCGCCGACGAATATGGAACAAAGGCGGATTGCGGACATCTTCAGCCACAGGAGACTTTGCTCAACATTTGAAGATTTCAGGCTCGATGCATCGTCAAGCTGCTGACTTGAGGCCTGCTGACTTGGCCGCTTCCGCTACCAGGTCGAGGAACAGCTCATGCATCCGCGTGTCGCCGGTGAGCTCGGGGTGGAACGCGGTGCCGAGGATGCGGCCCTTGCGCACCGCGACGATGCCGCGCTTGTTCTCGGACAGGACCTTCGTGCCTTTGCCGACCTTGGTGAGGACCGGGGCGCGGATGAACACGGCAGGGACCGTGCCGACGCCTTCGACCTGCAGTTCCGCCTCGAAGGAGTCCTTCTGCCGGCCGAAGGCGTTGCGGTCCACCTCGGCGTCGAGGAGGCCGAGGAGGTCGATGTCCTTGTCCGCGACGTCGTGCACGGCCTTGCTTGCGAGGAGGATGAGGCCGGCGCAGGTGCCGAAGACGGCGAGGTCGCCATTTTTCGCGCGTTGTACCAGGGGGGCCTGGATGCGGGCCGAGCGCAGGAGGCGGCTGATCGTCGTCGATTCGCCGCCGGGCAGGACGAGGCCATGCACGGCGGCGAGGTCCTCGGGGGTCCGCACCTGGACGGCCTCGACGTCGATGCCCTTGCGGCGGCCGGCCTCGCGCAACGCGTCGAGGTGCTCTGAGACGGCACCCTGCACGGCAAGGACGCCTACCCGCAGCTTCACGGACCCTCGAAGGCGCGCGGGCCCATAAGCGCCGCGGCGCCGTCTAGGATTCAGGCAGTTCGTCCATCACGACGCGAAGTTTGCCCGAGTAGTTCGTGCCGCTGTAGGCGTCCACGCGGACCTGGTATGTGGCCGGCGGCAGGAAGGCGGCAAGGTTCTCGGGCCACAGCACCATCGTCTCGTTCTGGAACGGTGTGGCCGCCTCGTACAGCACCTTGCCCGAGGAGTCCAGCAGGAACAGGTCGATGTCGTGCTTCACCGGGCCCACCGGCGCCCGCAACGAGACGGTGAGGCGCGCGGCACCGGCCTCGAGGTCGAAGAGGAACGTGAGCCGGTTCACGCCGTCCTGCGCCGGGACGCCGGCGAAGGCGCCCTGATTGGCGGGGATGACGACGGGGAACGCGAGGTCGCGCTTCACGAGCCAGTCGCGGGGTTCGCTGCAGCGTGCCGGGAACGTCACCGCCGACGGCTTGTCCGTCCCGTACTCGATGGCGCTGCCGGAGTCGCCAGCACCCTGGGCGAGGGAGGTGACGAGCAGTGCGGGCCGGTCGCCCGCCTCCAGGGTGAACCCGCCTGGCAACAGTGCGATGGTGGTGTTCACGACGATGGCGCCCTGGCCGACGGGGGGCGCTTGGACGATGGCTCCGCCGGAGGCGTAGGTCCGGTCGCTCCCGAACTGGATGAAGAGCCACGACGACGAGCCGGCGGGGGAGACGAACGGCGAGGCGCCCGTGAGGCGCATGTACAGCGTCAAGGACACGTTGCCTTCGAGGTGCAGGCCGGCGGGGACGGGTGCACCCATCCAAGGCTGCGGGTCGCCGACGAAGGCCGCGGTGGCGCTGTTGCCTTGGGTCTGGCCCGGCTTGGCGGTCGCGTTGGCGAGCGTGTGCCCGTCCGCGAGGAAGAGCATCCGAGTCGCGAAGAGCTGCTCGGCGCATGGCGTCCCTGGTCCGGCCGTCGTTCCCGGCGGCGGCGCAGGCTCCGTGCAGCCGGCAAGGAGTGCGGCGGCGAGAAGCAGCGGAAGGATGCGCATGCGCCGGCCACGTTGGCCGCCCTGGATGAGCGTTGCGCCGCTCGATTCGCTCAAGAGCCCTGCCCTCGTCGCCGCGGCGTGGCCAAGGACCGGCGCTCGACGTACGCGAGCCTCCTTGCCGTGCAGCTCCTGTTCGGTCTCTTCCCCGTCGCCGTGAAGAAGGTCCTGCATGGCGACGGCTATTTCCCGGCTCTGGCGCCGCTGCACCTCCTGGCCGTGCGCGTGGCCGGTGCCGCAGCCGTCCTCGTCGCCGTCCACCCGGTCCTCGTCCGCAACCCGCTGCCCGTCGTGCGCGAGTTCCCCCGCCTCGCCCTCCTCACGATGCTCGGCGTCGTCCTCAACATGGGGCTCTTCCTCGTGGGCCTCGCAAAGACCACTGCCGTCGAGGCAGTCCTCGTCATCACGACGATCCCCGTCTTCACCTACGCATTGGCCGTCCTGCTGGGCCGCGAATCCATCGGCCCCCGCCGCGCCGCCGGCATCGCCCTCGCGATGGCAGGGGTGGTTTACCTCGTGTACGGCTCCTACCGCGCCGACGCCGCCGGACCCGAGCACGCCCTCGGCGACGTCCTCATCCTCACGAACGCCCTGTTCTTCTCCGCGTTCCTCGTCCTCGCCAAGCCCGTGATGGACCGCTTCGACCCGCTCTCGGTGACGGCGTGGATGTTCGCGCTCGGCGCCATCCTCGTCCTGCCCGGCGCCATCGCCACCGGCCTCCCCGCCGACGCCGCCGACCTCACGCTGGAATCGGCCCTCTGGCTCGCCTTCATCGTGGCGGGGCCGAGTGTGCTCACCTACCTTCTGAACGCCCGGGCACTGCGGCACGTCCACGCCTCGACGGTGGCGGCGTTCACGTACGTGCAGCCCATCTTCGCCGCCGTCGCCGCCTACCTCGTCCTGGGCCAGGAGCTGGAAGGGCGCGTCCTGCCCGCGGCAGCGCTCGTCTTCGCGGGACTGTGGTTCGTGGCACGGCGTGACCCGAAGGTGCTGGAAGGGGACGTCGTGGCGGAGTGAGGAACCCGCAGCTTGCGGAACCTCAGATCCATCAGATGCATTGGGGGAATGCCTGGGCGTCACTTGGCAATGCCCGCGATTTCCCGGTCCAGCAAGCCCTCAGAGGACTGCCGCTGGCCTCTGCCAGAATCTGCGATGTTGCGAAACCCGGAAATCCCCCTTCATTGCCGGGCATG
>JBHEMF010000083.1:0-6783 GCA_046352665.1 Thermoplasmatota archaeon | reverse complement strand
GGCTAGCGCGCGTCGCGCGCGACCGCTTCCTCGGCGGTGACCCGCACGGCCAGGCGGTCGTAGTGCTCGCCGGGACCGGCGGCAACGGGGGCGGCGGAGGCAACGGCGGCGCGAACGGGCAGGACGGCCTTCCTGGAAACCGCACCGGCCCCACCTTCTACGACTACTACCTCGCCGGGCTCAACCCGCCCGTGCCGCCGCCGGGCACGCCGGGCGGTGCTGGCGCCGAAGGGTCAAGCCGCGCCGAGCTCGTGACGGGCGGCGCCATGGGCGTGGGCGGCGTCCTCGTCGCAGTGGCGGGACTGTTCGGGAGGCATCCACTTTGAGGAAAGGGACGCTCCGCCTCCTCTTCAAGGTGGCCGCCTTCCTGAACCTCGCCTTCGTCGCCCTCGTCGCGTGGGACTACTTCCGCAACGACTCCCGGCTCATGGTGCCGCTCCTCATCACCTTCGGCGTCTTCCTGCTTGGCATGATGCTGCTCTTCTTCGCGCGCCCGCAAGGTCCAGCGCCCCAGCCCGCCGACCAGCACCCCATCGACGCCGACGGCAAGCGGCTCGTGATCGCCGAGAGGCCGTAGGATGGCCAGGCGCACCGTCCCGGCCTGGGCCCTTGCCCACCTGGACGGCCTGCCGCCGACGTCACCGGTCGTGAACGTGTACCGGCACCGGCGCGGCGTGGTCGTCGCGAACACGGTGGACGGTGCCGCCGTCGTGACGAAGCGCGCCTTCCGTGCGCCGCGGCTGCAGTTCCTGCCGCATCCCCGCCAACGCCTCAACGTCTCCTGCACCTGCGGGACGCGGGTCGAGTTCCGCCACAGCGAGCTCCCCGCCACGGCGCACTGCCCCTCCTGCGGCGCAGCGTTGCCCATGGCCGCACCCGGGGCCGCGGCGCCCGCGCCGGAGGAGGCACGGTGCCAGGCCCGCACCGCAAGCGGCGTCCGCTGCCGGCTTGCAGCGACAGCGGGTGCAACGACCTGCGGCGCCCACGCGCCCGGCCGTTCCCAAGCGGCCTGGGCCAAGGAGGCCCTCGAGACTGCCCGGCGCCGCAGCGGCCCCGGCGGCATCCGTGCCGCCTTGCACGAAGCCGTCCGTGCCGTGCCCCTTGCGCCGCCCGGTGACCTCGAGGCGATGAAGCGGACCTTCATCAACAGCGCCGCGCACGAGCTGCGCACGCCGATGACGCCGCTTCTCCTCTCCTTGCACGCCCTCGAGTCGAACGCCGACGGCGCGGGCAGGCCCGCCGTGCAGCAGGCCGTGCGCAGCGCCAAGCGGCTGGAGGACGTGATCGGGCGGCTCCTGCAGGTGGCGCAGCTGCAGGCGGCACCTCTGCGCGCCCACGTGGCGCCGACAGACGTCGCCGCACTCGTGGCGGCAGCCGTCGCATCGTGGCAGGCGCGCGCCGACGCCGCAGGTGTCTCGCTGCGCGCCCGGACGCCCGTTCGCCTGCGTCTGGCTTGCGACGGGGCGCGCGTCCGCGAGATGCTCGACCACCTCCTCTCCAACGCGATCCGCTTCACGCCCGCCGGCGGGCGGGTCCGCGTCACCGCCGTCCGGAAAGGCCGCGCCGTCGAGGTCGCCGTCGCGGACACGGGGCCGGGCATCCCCGCCGCGGACCGCGAGCGCGTCCTCGAGCCCTTCGTGCAATTGGGGAACGCGGCCCAGCAGACGCAGGGCGGCCTCGGCCTCGGTCTCTTCTTCGCCGCCGCCGTCGCGAAGGCCCATGGCGGAGACCTGCGCGTCGCCGACGGCCGCAAGGGCGCTCGCCTCGTGGCCCGCCTCCCGCCGCCGGCCCCCCACTCGCCCCACCCGTCCTCGCCCCCCCGCCGAACCACTCGGAGCCGCCGAACATGAAGACCATCCCTACCTGGGCCCTGAACCACCTGAAAGAGAACCTGCCGGCCGACGCCGCCGTGCTGAACGTGAGCCTGCACCGCCGTGGCACCGTCGTGGCCAATACCCGCCTGGGTGCCGTGGTCGTGACGAAGAGCCTGTTCGGCGAGCCCGCGCACACGTTGCTTGCCAACCCGCGCGAGCGGGTCATGTTCGACTGCCAGGTCTGCCAGGAGAGGCTGGAGTTCCGCCGCCTGGACCTGCCCGCCCTCGTGCACTGCGCCATCTGCGGCAGCAAGTACGCCGTGGACGCCGCCGGCCTCGCCGAGATCCGCGAGCGCATCCCCTTGCCCGTCGTCGCCGCGGCATCGCTGGCGCCCGCGGCCGGACCGTTCACGTACGGAGGCTACACGCTGCACTCGCGCGAAGTCGAGCTCAAGAACGGCGGCAAGCGCGTCATCTACTTCTTCGCCAAGGGCAAGCCCCGCTCGGGGGAGCCCTGCGCCAAGCCGGCCGGATTCCACGTGGGCGTGAACGAGCGCACCGGCCTGCCGTTCCTGAAGCGCGGCAAGGCCGCCGACGGCGAGGACCTCACACCGCACGTGGAGGCCGCCTACCGGCCGCAGTGCTCCGCCCTCACGGACGACGGCCACCAGTGCCGCAACTCGGCCCGCGGCGGCAGCAAGTACTGCTCCAGCCACTTCGGGTACCAGCCGCCCGCCATCGCCAAGGCAGAGGCGGTCCGCGAGGACACGCTACCCCGCGTGAAGGACGCGCCGGACACGCTGCCGTCGGTGCGCCGCAAGAAGGCTGCCTAGGAAAACCGCAGCTCCTGCGGACGAGGCGCCAAACGGCGAGCGTTTCGCGATTGCGGCGTCGCCTTAAGAGAGGGACGGTCCGTGGCACGGGCCGCGGCGCCGCCGCGCACGCGACTTGGCACGAACATGTTCACCCGCCGCCAGCGGACTTTATCCTCGGGCGTGGGCATCCACACGCAGGGACTGGCATGACGCTTGGCAAGGACGCACTTCTCCGGATGCACGCGGGCGCCATGAACGGCCACGACCCCGACTCGATCATCACGCACTACCACCACGGCTGCCGGTGCATCCGCGACGGCGCCCTCGTCGCCGAAGGCCCCACCGCGGTGCGCAAGGCGCTCCTCGAGGAGTTCCCCGTCTCCGACGAGCTCATCGGCCGCGTCATGGACCTCGACGGCGAACCGGTCCTCGTGGAGTGGGGGGGCCTGGAGGGGCGCGAGGTGCCGCGTGGCATTTTGCGCCTCGAGGCGCACGGCGACCGCGTCATGGAGGTCCGCATCGACCACGACCCGAAGACCGTGAAACGCCTCTCCATCCGGCCGTACACGTAGCCTAAGGTGTGCGCAGGCGGTCGACGGCCTTCTCCGGCCACGCCACCTGGAACCGGCTCGAGGTGTCGGCGTACGTCGCTCCGCCCATGCGGCCCACGAACGTGACCTTCGCAGGATCGATGTTCCCTTTCGCGTCGAGCACGGCGTCGTCGGCGCCCACGTGCACGATGCGGCCGAGGACGAGGCTGTGGTCGCGGCCCAGCGGGATCACGTCGTGCAGGACGCACTCCAGGTGCACGGGGCTCGCGGCGAGGCGGGGCGGGCGTACGGCATGGCTCGGGGCGGTCACGAGGTCGAGCTCCTCGACCTCCGAGACGTCGGGCGGGTAGTCGGCGGCGGACAGCACCATCGGCTCGGCGAGGGGGCGCGACACGACGTTCACGACGAACTCGCGCGTCGCCCGGATGTTGCGCACCGTGTCCTTGGGCGTGCCGTCGGCGCGCGCACCGATGGCGAGCATCACCATGGGCGGTTCGGGGCAGACCGAGTTGAACCAGGAGAACGGCGCGGCGTTCACGAGGCCTGCCTCGTCCACGGTCGTCACCCAGGCGATGGGCCGCGGCGCCACGGCGGACGTCAAGAAACGGTAGTTCTCCTTCGCGGGGCGCGCGGCGGGATCCCACTCCACGCGTGGCGCAACCCGGACTTGGTACATGGCGGCGCCGGTGGCGATTTGTAGGCCGCGCCACTTCATCGCTGGTGGTCATCGAGGCGGCGGCCGAAAAGCGGTCGGGCTGGGCGACGGCCATGGGTTTCGTGGCCTTGGCACTCTGCGCCGCCGCCGCGGCGGGGGCCCCATCTCCTGCCACTGCGACAGGCTGGCTCAGGCCGCCTTCGTTGCAACCGTGGTGGCCGCCGGTGCCTCGGGGATGGTCCTCCTCCAGGGGGGGCCATGGCGGTTGCCCTGGGCTTGGGCCGGCGGTGGCGTGGCGGCGCTCTTGGCCTTCGTGGTCTGGATGTATGCGCTCCGCAAGGGATCGTGCGCCGTGATTGGCCCGTCCGGAACCCGGACTTGCTGAGGTCGGCCGGCATCACGCTTTCATATCCCTGTCCGGTCGCGTCTCGTGCCCATCCAGGCCGAGACCGTCGCCGACCTCTTCTGGGACTCGGTGCGCGCCAACGGCGAGCGGCCCGCGCAAGAGTGGCACGAGGGCAACGAGTGGCCGTCGCGGACGTACCTCGACCTCGGCCGCGCCGTGCGCGACCTTGCCCATTCGCTCCTTGCCAACGGCGTGAAGAAAGGCGACCGCGTGGCACTTTGGAGCCGCAACTCGCCGCGGTGGGCCGAAGTGGACTTCGCGGACTTGAGCGCCGGGTTCGTGACGGTCCCCATCTACGACACGCTCACCCCCGAGAAGGCGGCCTTCATCGTGGGCGACGCCGGCGCCAAGGTGCTCTTCGTCGCCGACGCCGCGACGTTGCGGCGCCTGCAGCCGCTCCGTGCCAGCCTGAAGGCCTTGAGCCTCATCGTGGTCCTGAACGACGACGCGCCCGCCGAGAAGGGCGTCAAGGGCTACCACGCGTTCCTTGCCGAGGGCCGCGAGTGGGGCCGCCGCCACCCCGACCGCCTCGACGAGGCCGTGGCGGGGATGGACGCCGACGACCTCGCCAGCATCGTCTATACATCGGGTACCACGGGCGAGCCGAAAGGCGTCATGCTGACACACGGCAACTTCGCCTCCAACGCGACGACGGCGCTGTCGCTCGTCGCCATCGGCCCCTACGACGTCTTCCTCTCGTTCCTGCCGCTCTCGCACGTGTTCGAACGCCTCGCCGGCCACTTCTGCGCATACGGCGCCGGCGCCAAGGTGGTCTTCGCACGCAGCGTGGACGCGCTCGCCGACGACATGGTGCGGGCGCGGCCGACGCTCATGATGTCGGTGCCGCGGCTCTACGAGAAGATGCACGCCAAGGTCCTCGCCAAGGTGGCCTCGGACTCGTTCGTGCGCCGCGCCGTCTTTCGCTGGGCCATGCGGACGGGCGCCGAGGGCATCCGCCTCCGCCAGGAGGGACGGCCCATCCCGGCGCGGCTGCAGAAGCGCTTGGCGCGGGCGCAGCGCCTCGTCTTCCACAAACTCCAGGAGCGCGTCGGCGGCCGCCTGCGCTTCTTCGTCTCCGGCGGCGCCGCCCTGAGCCCGGAGATCGAGACCTTCTTCTGGGCGGCAGGGATCACGATCCTGCAGGGCTACGGCCTCACGGAGACGAGCCCGCTCACGAACGTGAACCTCCCGGAGGCGTTCCGCATCGGAAGCGTGGGCCGCACCATCCCGCACGTGCAATGCCGCATCGACACCGCGGACTGGGACTCCGCCGGCAAGGAGCACCCCGAGGGCGAGATCTGCTTCAAGGGGCCGAACGTCATGCAGGGCTACTGGGAGAACGACGAGGCCACGAAGGCCGCCTTCGACGCCGACGGCTGGTTCCACACCGGCGACGTGGGCTACTTGGACGCCGACGGCTACCTCTGGATCACGGACCGCAAGAAGGAGATCATCGTCCTGTCAAACGGCAAGAAGGTCGCCCCGCAGCCCATCGAGAACGCGTTGCAGCTGCAGCCGCACGTGGCGCAGGCCATGGTCGTGGGCGAAGGCCGCAACTACGTGACGACCCTCATCGTACCCGACTGGCAGGCCATCGACGGCTTCGCGCTGCGCAACGGCATCGCCGGCAGCCGTGACGCGCTCTCCCGCGACCAGCGCGTCGTGAGCCTCATCGAATCCGAGGTCGAGGCCGTGAACGCCAAGCTCAGCCGCTACGAGCAGGTGAAGAAATTCTGGATCGTGCCCGCCGAGTGGACGCCGGAGTCGGGCGAGCTGACACCGACCCTCAAGCTGAAGCGCCGCCTCATCCAGGAGCGCTTCGGCGGCCTCATCGAGAAGCTCTACCCGGCCGACGAGGTCGCAGTACCGCGCGCCATGTGAACAGGTTCGTGGTCCGCTGTGGGCGGCGTGGGAACCCCGGAAGACTGGAATGAATTCCATGTCCGTCGTCGTGTGGGAGGCTTGGGAAGCTGCAGTCGGAGTGTTGGAGGCTTTGGGAACCGAGGATGACTGGAACGAATTTTCAGCGTCCGTCGTCGTGTGGGAGGCCTGGGATTGAAGGAGGCTCTTGGATTTGCGATTTGACTTGTCCCGAATCCCATCCCATCCTCAAATCCCAGGCTCCACACTTGGCCTGCCGAGGAATGGTGGCCGCGCTTCGAAGGGCGGCTGCGCCGCGCCTGCAAGCTTGGAGGACCACCTGCTCGGCCACGCCGCCGTCGTCGGAACGACATGGTCCTGTTGCTATTCAACACAGGAACGATGCCATCACATTTCTCTCATCCATCCTCAAATCCCAGGTCTCCCACACTAGGCCGGAGCATGCCTGAAATTCCTCGGTTCCCGTCTTCCTCTTTTCCCGGGCCTCCCACACTTGGCCTGCCAAGGCACGGTGGCCGCGCTTCGAAGGGCGGCTTCGCCGCGCCTGCCGTCCTTGAGGACCACGTGCTCGGCCACGCCGCCGCCGTCGGAACTGACATGGTCCTGTTGCTAGTCAACACAGGAACGGTGCCATCCCAAATCCTCATCCATCCTCAAATCC
>JBHEMF010000082.1:0-6887 GCA_046352665.1 Thermoplasmatota archaeon | reverse complement strand
ATCTCGACGTGGGCCATCCCGTCGACGCGTTGCCGGGCCGCCTGGAGCATCGGCTCGCTGTTGTCGATGCCGATCACGCGCGACACGTGGGCCGCTAAGTCCGCGACAACCGCGCCCGTCCCGCAGCCGAGGTCGGCCACGACGAGCTGGCGCGGTTGCGTGCCCGGCTGCCGACCCTTCCGATCGTGCGCCAGGGCCCGACGCTCCACCTCGCGTTCCAGGGCGGCTGCGGCGCATGCACGCTCCTCTCGCGTCGCATGTGCACGGCCTACGAGGACCGGCCGGCACACTGCCGCTACTTCCCGTTCCACGTCTATTTCGGCCGCCGCACGGAGGCGTACGTGAACCGGTCCTGCCGCGGCGTCGAGCCGCTGGCGCCACATGCCTTGACGGGCGCCGTCATGGAGGGCAACCGCGCCGACGCCAACACCGCGTTCCAGGCGCAGGTCCTCGCCGTCGCAGCACCCACGGCCCTTGCCGAGCACGAGCGCGAGGCGCGCAGGGTGCACGCCGAGTTCGAGCGCAAGGCCAAGGCGGCAGGCGTCTGGGGTGACGCGGACGCAGCCCTGCGTGACGCCGTCGCGTTGCCTTGGTTCACGGAGCCGCCAAGCGCCGAACGCTGGGCCGAGGCTCTTGGCCCGTTCGCCGAGGAGGACGTCGTGGCGCGCCCGTTCTACCTGGACGCCGGGCTGCGGTGGCTCACGTTCCGCCGCGACGGCACTCGCATCGAGGTCCTGGAGATGCAGGAGGACGGCAGCCTTACTGTCGAAGGGACGGAGCTGCGCCCCACGGCCAAGGCTCCGCCGCAGTCGGCCGCAGCCGGGCTGCAGGACGTCCTAGGCCGCCTTGCCGCCCGCGACGTGATGGCAGGACAGACGTTCGACCTCGTGGACGCATCGCGGTACCGGCTCACGGTCGCCAAAGCGGCGCGGCACCGCGTTGCCCAGGTCGCAGCGGACCTCGCGGTGCGCGTCCAGGTCCTGCAAGCCCTTGGCGTCGCGGAGGAGCAGCTGGCTGCGGAGGCGGAGCGCTTCTACGACGCGGCGTTCCTCGACGCGCCGACGATCGGCGGCTGGCTCTGAACGCCGCCAAAGCTTGAATGGCACGGCATCGTCGCGCGCGTCGTGGACAAGCGCGAACTCCTTGGGCTGCGGTACCGCTGCCTGGAGGATTGCGGCTTCTGCTGCACGTTCGCGCCCGAGGCACGTCCGGCCGAGCTGGGTCGGCTGCGTGCGAGGTTCCCGGCGTTGCCGGTCGTGCGCTCTGGCGCCATGACCCTCCTTGCGGCACAGGGCTCCTGCGGTGCCTGCGCCCTGCTCACGGACCGGCGCTGCACGGCCTACGACGACCGCCCGGCCCACTGCCGCTACTTCCCCTTCCACGTTTACTTCGGGCGGCGGACCGAGGTGTACGTGAACCGGTGCTGCCGCGGCGTCGAACCCGCGCCCGGCGACGACCTCGAGACGGAGTTCCGGATGCAGGTCCTGGACAACGCCAAAACGATGCAGCTCGACAAGGGGCAGGAACGAGCCCATGCGTCGCACCGGGCGTTCCGCAGCGCTGCCAAACAGGCCGGGATGTGGGGCGACGTCGATGCTGAGGTGGCTCGCGGGCTGCAGCGCGGCGTCGGCTGGTTCCGGCCGGAGACGTGGCCCGCGACGCCGACGGGGGAGGCCGACGAGGCCGGCTCGCCGCAGGAAGCGTGGCAGCTCGCGTTGGCATCGCTTTCCGCCGCGGACCCGGCGGCGCGCCCCTACTTCCTCGGCGCCGACCTCCGTTGGCTGGGGTTCCGCGCGGAAACCGGGCGGATCGTGGCGGAGACGTTAGGCGAGGACGGGACACTGGCGCCCTGCGCAGACCTGGGCGTCATGCCCGCCTGGCCGCGGCTGCCCGACGAAGTGCAGGCCGGCCTGTTGGAAGTCTTGCAGCGGTTGGCGGGCCGGGACCTCATGGCCGGATCCATCTACCACCTCGTCGATGAGACCGGATACCAAGTCTCCGTCGCCGACGCCGCCCTCATCCGGCTGGGCGACGTGGCGGCCGAGCTTGCGCTGCGCGCCTGGATCCTGCACGGCTTGGGCATCGCGTGGGCCGCCGTCCCTGCCGAGGCGGAGCGGTTCTACGACCCCGCCTTCCTGGACCTGCCCACCATCGGGAACTGGCTCTAGACTACCGGCGGCGGCTTGCCACTGCCGCGCCCAACGCGAGAAGGGCGACGGCAAGGCCTGGAAGCGGCGTTGCGCGCGCATCGACGCCGGTGGCGGAGCCCGTGGAGGGGTGCGCGGCGGCAGCGCCGACGGGGCCTGCGGAGCCGGCGTCGTCGCCAGTGGACGCAGGCTTGCCCTTGGGTGCCTGCACGGCGGCCGGGGCCGCGGCGCCGTCGGCATCGACGATGGACTGGACGCCGCGGTATTCCTGCGCGCAGTATTTGTTGGCCAGGGTCTCGGTGTCGAAACGGCCGCGCAGCGTAAGGTTGGTGCTCATCCCCAGAGGCGCCACCATGGCGTCGTACGTGGCGCCGGCGTAGATGGTCTCCTTGCCCACGGTGCCGAGGTCCTCGAAGTCCTTGAGCGTCAACGTGACGGACTCGCTGCCGGCGGAGAGCGAAGTCATCTCGTCGTGGGCGTTGCGGTACACGAGCATCGTGGGCGGCTCGAGGCCGAGGCCGATGCCCATGTCGCTGCGCGTGGGTGGCGCGTTGGCCCATTCCAGGGTCGCGGTGAGCTCCACCATGCGCATCGTGTAGTTGCGGGAGACGCCGGCGTCGCCGGTCCATGGCAACGCCACGGGCAGCCACTTGACGTCCTCGCCATGGTCAACGTAGCCGAACGTGGCGGTGACGTCCGTGATAGTCTCGTCACGGCTCACGACGAGGGTGCTGCGGTGCAGGCCGATCGTGAGGGCGGGCACGCCTGGCTCGGCGCCGAGGTGGGCGCTCTCCATGGTGAAGCCGTCCGCCGTGGCGACCGCCGTGACGCGCGCTCCGGCCGGGACGTGCAGCAGGGCAGCCCCGCCGGCGCCCGTGTGGAGGTCGACGTACATGAGGGTCGCGGCCGTCGCGGGCTCATGCTTCGTGACGTCCACGCTGAGAAGGAGCGGGATGTAGGTCACCGTGTCGCCGTTGTCGTGCGGCGAGACGGGCCAGTAGGCGCGCACGGCGGCGTTGGTGACAGGGGTCCCCGTCGTGACGTCGGTCACGCGGATGGTCATCGCAATTCCGCCGTTGCCTCCCTCCGGGGTCGCCGCCGCTGCGACGGCGTGCGCCGTGAGGTTCGGCCGCAGGCAGTAGTTCTCGACCGAGACGCAGCCCGACGCCAGGCATGCCACGGCGACCAGAGCCAACCACGCTCCACGCATGCCGCCTGAGCCGGAGGCAGCGGCATTAAGGCTTGCGGCACGAGGGGAAGTTGGCGTTGGTCGCGCCGGCAAGCCTTCAAGTCCGGCGACACTGCGCCACCCGCATGAGCACCAGCCTCTCGGGCAAGCGCGCCCTCGTCTTCGGTGTCGCCTCCGAGGATTCCATTGCCTGGGCCATCGCACAGGAGCTCGCTGCGCACGGCGCCAAGGTCACGATGGGGTACCAGAAGCGCTTCCTCAGCCGCATCATGGGCCTCTTCAAGGACAAGCCATGGATCGAGGGCTCCTTCGAATGCGATGCGTCCATCGAGGATTCCGTCGCGAAGTTCTTCACCGAAGCCAAAGGGCCGTTCGACATGATGGTGCACTGCATCGCCTTCGCCCCCGCCACGGCGCTGCAGGACGAAGTCGTGAAGACGTCGGAGGCGGACTGGAACGTCGCGCTCGGCGTCTCCGCCTACTCCCTCGTCCGCCTCACGCGCCACGCCATGCCGCACATGAACCGCGACGGCGCCATCATCTCGCTTACCTATCTCGGCGCCGACCGCTTCGTGCCCGGCTACCGCGTCATGTCCGCCGCCAAGGCTGCGCTGCAGGAGCTCACCCGCGAACTCTCGTTCACTTGCGGCCGGGAGAAGGGTGTGCGCGTGAACGCCATCTCCGCCGGCCCCATCCGCACCCTCGCGGCCTCCGGCGTTCCGGGCTTCAGCATGATCCTCGACTGGATGAAGCACGCCGCACCGCTCGGCCGCAACGTGAGCCAGCAGGACGTCGCGAAGTCCGCCTACTTCCTCCTCTCCGACCTCGCATCGGGTGTCACGGGCCAGGTCCTCTACGTCGATGCCGGCTACTCCATCATGGGCGTGCCGCCTGACATCGACCGGCTGACCTTGCCGGGGCAGACGGCGCCAGGGTCGTCCTCCGCGGGGACGCCTGCAGCGCCGGCGGCAGCGCCACCGGCGGCACCGGCGTCGAGCGCGCCAAAAGCGCAGCCGCTCATCTTCGGCAAGAAGCCGTAGCATGGCGTCCGGCGCGGTTCGGCGTCCCACGGCGCGACGCGTCCTTGCGTGGGCTTCGGCCGCCGGCCTCGTCGCCTTCGCGCTCCTCACCCTGGACGAACTCTTCCACGGCGTCCTCTACAACCTCGATTTCCGCGCCGACGCCGCCATGACGCGTTGGGCGGCAGCGTGGCCGACGGTGCACGCGGTCGGCAACGTGTTCTCGCAGCCGGGCTCGGGCCTGTCCGCGACGGCGGCCGTGGCAGGCTGCGCCGTGCTGCTCGCGTGTTGGGGGCAGTGGCGGCGGGCAGCGGCACTCGTGGCCGGATCCCTCGCGGGCGGCCTCGCCGTCAACGTCCTGAAACCCGCCATCGGGCGGCCCCTGCCCGATTTCCTGCGCCTGAGCCGTGTCAGCTTCGCGCACGGCTACGGCTTCCCGAGCGGCCACACGATCGGCGCAACGGTGAGCCTCGGCCTCTGCTTCATCCTCGTCGCCGAGGCGTGGATCGCCCGCAAGGCGCTGGCCTCCCGCGCCGCGGCACGCCTGCGACGGCAAGCCCTCGCCGCCTGGGTCTCGATGGCGTTGATCGTCGGCATCGCCCGCGTCCTTGCCCAGCACCACTGGGTAAGCGACGTCCTCGGGGCGTGGAGCCTTGGCGTGGCGCTCCTCTGCGCAACACTCCTCGCGGCGGGCGAATGGCGCG
Organism: Thermoplasmatota archaeon; assembly: GCA_046352665.1. Lineage (GTDB taxonomy): Archaea > Thermoplasmatota > E2 > JACPAO01 > JAHFTW01 > JAHFTW01. The sequence goes on along the minus strand of JBHEMF010000082.1, from coordinate 1,828 downwards.
GCGCCGGCCCCTTTTTCAGGAGCCGTCCAGTGCCCACCCCGATGCGCTTCGTGGGCTTCACCGGCATGCCGGGCTCCGGCAAGTCGGAGGCGATGGAGGTGGCGCGCGCGGCCGGCATCCCCGTCGTCCGCATGGGCGACCTCATCTGGGACGAAGTGGAGCGCCAAGGCAAGCCGCGCGACGCCAAGCACGTGGGCGAGGTCGCCAACGCTATGCGGGCAAGCGACGGCAAGGACGTCTGGGCCATCCGGACCGTGGAGCGGGTCCGCGAGGTCGTAGCGCAAGCGGAGGATCGACCAGCCGCGGCCGCCAGGTCCGGTCAGGCCGATGCGCCACGCTCCGCTCGGCTCGTCCTCATCGACGGCATCCGCTCCAACGACGAGGTGGAGACGTTCCGGCGCGAACTCGGCTCCGACTTCGTACTCGTCGCCATCCACACCGACCCCGAGCACCGGTTCGGCCGCATGGTGCGCCGCGCCCGCGCCGACGACTCCGACGACCCCGCCGTGCTGAAGGCGCGCGACGAGCGCGAGATGAACTGGGGCATCGCGCGCACGATAGCACTCGCCGACGAGATGGTCGTGAACGACGCGACCCTCGACGAGTTCCGCAGCAAGGTCCGGGTCCTCCTGGAGCGCACCCGCCCTTCCTAGCGTCCTCCTGGAGGACGGGGTGGCGGGAACGCCACCGCGAAGTTTATCCGCGCCGGCCCGACCTGCCCGGCCATGCGCACCCTCTTCGTGGTCAGCCTCCTGCTGGCCCTGACGCTTGCCGGCTGCTCCAGCAGCGACTCGAACTCCACCTCGTCCGGCCCGACCAGCGGCGCCACGACGTCGCCCACGATGAACATGACCGCGATGACGTACCAGGTGAGCATCGCGGGCAGCAAGTTCGTGAACGGCACCCTCTCCGTGCACGTCGGCGACACCGTGAAGTGGACCCACGCCGACGGCAACACGCCGCACACCGTCACGGCCGACGACGGCAGCTTCGACTCCAGCCCCCAGTGCGCCCCGGCCGGCGGCGTCGGCGTCCCGCTCGGCCAGGTCTGCATGGTGAACGGCAGCACCTTCGAGCAGAAGTTCACGAAGGCCGGCACCTTCGCCTACCACTGCAAGGTCCACGCCAGCATGACGGGCACCATCACCGTCACTGCGATGATGATGATGTAGGGTCGCGAGGCGAGCGCAACCGGTTCTTGCCGGTCGTATGGCGGAGCCCGCACAGCGCGGAACAAAAGTTGCAAACTATGCAAGCGAGCAGCGCACGCGAGCCCTCAAGACCTAAATATGCCCGTCCGCTTGGTTTCTCCGGTGGCGTTGATTAGGTCCTTGGAGCGCGCGGCTTTGCTCGCCCTGGGCGCGGGGCTTGCCTTGGCATTGGGCGCGATCCTTGCGATCTTGGCTCCGACCGCCTCCGCGCAGGCCACTTGTGACACTGTGGCCGCTCACGTCATGGACGGAGCCCTCGTTCCGTTGTTTGGTGGCACCCCCGTCCCCGCGGTCACCGTTCAGGCCACGTACGTCCAAGGCACGATGAAGCGGTACGCTGGCGAAACTGGTTGGGATATCCAGCACCCTGCCAACCCATGGGGGCGCGGCGTCTTCGCCGTAGACAGTGGCAGCACAGTGTTCTTCATGCTCCCTGCGATATCGTGGAATCAGCCTACGCAGGCGGCCGAGGAGGCCGCCAATGCCGGCGCGAGCAACACGTTTTCCTGGCCTGGCGGCTCCATGTATTTCCAGCACGTGGACAGCCCGTACAATGACAATACCGCGGGCACGAACAATCCGACCTGGCAGATCTGTTTCACCCCGCCGCCCCCACC
>JBHEMF010000081.1:0-6941 GCA_046352665.1 Thermoplasmatota archaeon | reverse complement strand
CCCGTGAGCGGGTCGTCGTGGATGCGCACGAGCTTCGTCTTCGTGGGCTCGATCGCAGCACCGCACATTGGGCACTTCACGAAGCCGGGCGCCGGCTTCTCGCGCATTTGCGCCGCCCGCAGTGACGCTCCAAGCTCCCGGCTGAGCCGGGCGACGACGCGCGGCTTGTGGCCGTTGTGGGGACGGGGCGACGCCGCGCGACGAACCGGGCGTTTGGCTTTGGACGGGCTCATGCGCCCGCACTCTCCCTTGGACGCGTCGCTGCGCGCATGTTCCGGAAGGCATGGGCCACGGCTCGCCGCTGCACGACGCGGGCAACTGGGGCGCCCAGCTTCGCGAACCATTTGGCGGGTGCGCTATCGCTCTCGATGCGGAAGGAGACGACGTCTGCTTTGAGCGCCAGCGCAAACTGGGCGACACCGCGCTCGACGTGCCCAGGCAACGCCTCGTAACTGAAACCTGCTTCCCGGCCCGAGGATGAAGCGCGGTCCCAGACGTCGAAGACGCGTACCGGCCCAGCGAAGCGCAAGGGACCGACGCGGGCATGCTGTTGCAGCAGGACCCCGGGCGCGAGGCCGCCTTTTGGCAGCTCCGCCACGACCTTGGGCGCGTAGAACCCGAAAGCGAAGAGCAGGGCGCGGGCGCGTTCAAATGCGGCTTCCGCGCCGGGTCCCTGGAATAGGATCTCGTCGCGCTGCGAATGGAGGTTCATGCAGTCTCGCTGCGCCGTTCGGCGCGCCCCCGGACGGCCGCAGCCATCGCGAATCCGATCGAGAGGGGCAAGCCCAGCACGACTGCGACCAGGGCGACAGACCCGGCACCGAAATTGCAGCCGAAGGAATGGCATTCAGCGCCGGAAATCGCAACCAGCGAAACGAATCCCACCAGCGCTGTGCCGAGAAAAGCCAAGGCGACATTCGCCAGCGCACGCGCCTTCAAGCTCTCCTCCACGCTTCCGTCGGCCGGAACTGCATCTCGTAATACCCTTCGAACAGCGGCGCGAACCGCAGCCTCTGGTCCTTGCCCGTCGCCGTCTTGGGGATGGCATCGACGAACTTCACGACCTTCGGCGTCTTCTCCCACGGGATGCCCTTCGCGCGGAACCAATCTATCACCGAAATCTCGTTCAGGTCCTTCTCTGGAATCCCCGGCTGGCGCTCGACGACGGCGCCGACCTCCTGGCCGAGCTTCTGGCTCTTGAAGCCGTAGGCGAGGGCATTCTCGACGCCTGGGACCTGGCGCAGGAGCGAGTCGATCTCGAAGGTGCTGTACTTCTCGCCGCCGCGCTCGATCAATTCCTTGATGCGGCCCACGATGAAGAAGAACGGCCGGCCCTTGCGGTCGAGCGCCATGAAGCCCTCGTCGCCGGTCTGCAGGACGCCGAACTGGAACGTCTTGCGGTTCGCCTCCTCGTTGCGGAAGTACTCCTTCATGACGTTGCGGCCGGAGACCACGATCTCGCCCCACGATTCGCGCGGCACGGGTTCGCCGAGGCGTCCGGCGGGGCGGGGCTTTCCGGTGTCGGGATCGATGATGCCCATCTGGTTGTGCACGATGGGAACGCCGATTGCCGGGAAGCCGTGCCGGGCGATCGCCGTCGCGTACTCGGCGTCGGAGAGGTCGCCCGGCAGGAAGCAGGAGTAGCACGTCGTCTCGGACATGCCCCAGCCGTGCGCCACCCGGATGCCGAACTTGGCCGTGAACGCCTCGGCGACATCCACGTAGAGTTGGCCAGCACCGCAGATCACGGTCCGGAACCGGTCGCGGATGCCGGGGAAACGCCCCACGTCGGTGCCGACGTCCGTGAGGGACTTCAGCATCGCGGGCACGACGGAGGTCGCCGACACGTTCTCGGCGTACACCCGTTCCCAGAACAGCGCCGGCTTCCATTTGCGGTTGAGGATCACCGCTGCACCGCACCAGAGCGCCGTGAGGCAGGTCGTCACGATGGCGTTGACGTGGAACAGCGGCATCGCCGTCATGAAGACGTCGCGGTCGCCGAAGCCGTGGTGGTGGGCGATGCCGTGCGCGTCGTAGAGCATCTCGTGCGTGAGGATGACCCCCTTCGGGTTGCCCGTCGTCCCCGACGTATAGACGTTCAGGGCGTCCGTGCCAAGCCGCCGCGGCGCCAGGTCGTGCTCGCCCACGACGGACATCAACATCTCGTCCCATTCGGCGTCGTAGTGGGACCTCTCGCAGGAGGCGCCGAAAGCGACGACCGTCGTGACGCCGGCCTTGCGGGCAAGCGGGGCGACGCGGGGGGCGCTTGCGTCGCGCACGAACAGGGCCTTGGCGCCGCCGTGCATCATGATGTACCCGAGGCGGGCGTCGTCCTCTTTCAGGTTGAGGGGGACCGCCATGATTCCGGACGCCCAGGCGGCAAACAGGACGACGAGCGTGTCGGAGTGGTTGAATTCGTCCGCCGTGGCGACGGCGTCGCCTTCCACGAGCCCGAGGTCCGCCATGACCTTCGCCGCCTTGCGGACCTCGACCACGAATTCCTGCCGGGTCCAGCTCGTCCGGGTCCGTGCGTCGTCGTCGTAGAAGGCAAGGAAACGTTTGTCGGGCTGCTCGCGGGCGCGGCGCTCGAGGAGGTCGCCGATGCCGTCCACGCCCAGGTCGAAGCTGGGCCAGACGTCGCCGTGCAGCCCCGGGTGGTCCACGCGGTGCGCCCGGGCCAAGAGCTCCGCCACCTCTGCCATGCCGCGCGCGAGGCCCGACGCCGGCTTGAGCGTGCCGCCGCAAGCGGCAAGTCCGACGCGAACGGCTTGCGCTTGCCTTGACCAGTCAAGCCTGCGCGCCTTTTTCCGGGCCGGGCCGCTGTCCATCCTGCGACGCCGTCAAACAGCGCCGCACCCGTTCGGGGTACGCAACGGATTTTTCCATCAAGCAGCCCTATTACCTAAACAAATTCGCATATTCGCCGCTATTGCTGAACAGTGTTTTTCGCAAGCCGCCCTTGGCCGAACCCTTTTATGACCAGGGTCCTTGCAGTGGTTGCCATGGATTTCGGCCCGCTCTACTCCCAGCGGACCCACGCCCAGAAGGCCAGCGAGATCCGCGAGCTTCTGAAGCTGACCGAGAAACCCAACATCATCAGTTTCGCGGGCGGCCTGCCCAACCCCGGGACCTTCCCCGTGAAGGAGGTGGAGGAGGCCAGCCACCGCGTCCTGCGGGACCACGCCAAGTCCGCCCTCCAGTACTCGACGACGGAAGGTGTCACCCCGCTGCGCGAGGCCGTTGCGGCCCACCTCCGCAAGGACGGCATGCAGGTCCATCCCGACGAGATCCTCATCACGAACGGCAGCCAGCAGGGGCTCGACCTCCTGGGCCGCGTCTTCCTCGACCGCGGCGACACGGTGATCGTGAGCAACCCGACGTACCTGGGTGCCTTGCAGGCGTTCAACTACTTCGGCGCGCGCTACGCCACGGCCGACTCCGACGAGGACGGCATCATCCCCGAGTCCGTCGAGGCGACCCTGAAGGCGCAGAAGAAGCTCGGCGTCCACCCCAAGTTCCTCTACGTGGTCTCCACGTTCGCGAACCCCACGGGGACCACCATCTCCGGCCCGCGCCGGCGCCGCCTCCTGGACCTCGCGCACGAGCACGACCTGTTGATCGTGGAGGACGACCCGTACGGCAAGCTGCGCTTCGAGGGCGAGCACATCCCGACCATGCTCGCCATGGACAAGGGCGAGGGCCGCGTCATCTACCTCGGGACATTCAGCAAGATCCTGGTCCCCGGGTTCCGGCTCGCCTGGAGTGTCGCCCCCGTCGAGGCGACGCGGAAGCTCGTCATCAGCAAGCAGTCCGTGGACCTCTGCACGAACGCGTTCACGCAGTACATCGCGGCGGACCTCCTGGCCGGCGGCCTCATCGACCGGCACCTGCCGGAGATCATCTCCTTGTACCGCCGCAAGCGCGACATCATGCTGCAGTCGATGGAGAAGCACTTCCCGAAGGAAGGTGTGCACTGGACGCACAGCCACGGCGGCCTCTTCACGTGGGCGACCATGCCCGAGCAGGTGAATGCGACCGAGATGCTGAAGACTGCCATCGAGCACGAGGTCGCCTACGTCCCCGGCAAGTCGTTCTTCCCCGATCCCAAGGTCGGTTTCAACACGATGCGCATGAACTTCAGCCACCCCGCCGACGACAAGATCCGCATCGGCGTCGAGCGGCTGGGGCTCGTCATGGCGGAATGCATCGCCAAGAAGGCGAACCCCGTCGAAGCGTAGCGACCGTTCGCGGCGTTTGCGCCCGCCCGCGGTCCGATATTTATAATCCCGCCAGCGGCTTCATGAGCAGCGACGGGCAGACTAGCGTTGCCTGCATGGCAAGCGCGCCATGCCCTTGGAGCTCTCATGTCAAAACTGGCAAGGATCCGACCCCGCGTCCGCACCATCCTCGTCGTCGATGACGAGGTCGATATCCTGCTCTCCCTTACGGAGCTCTTCCAGACCGCCCTGGACGGGGTCGAGGTGCTCACCGCCCGCGACGGCCCCACCGCCCTGGACCTGCTGCAGTTCCACCCCGTGGACGCCATCGTGTGCGACTACCGCATGCCGGGCATGGACGGCCTCGAGGTGCTGCGCCGCGCGAGCCAGATCGCCCCCGAGGTGCCACGCATCATGCTCACGGCGTACCCGGACCTGGAGCTCGCCATGCGGGCCATCAACGAGGCGCACATCGAGAGCTTCCTCACGAAGCCCGTGCGCGCCGACCCGCTCCTGGAGTCCGTGAACGCCGCCCTCATCAAGGCGCGCCGCACGCGCTCCGCCAGGCCGCCGGCCGCACGCTCGCCGCCCAGCCTCGACATCGAGAGCGATGCTGCCCCCGAGACACCCTGAGCGCAATCGGCCTCCAACCTCAGCCCGCGCCGACTGACGGCTCGTCCGAGTCGGAACGCGCCTTGCCGAACGCCATCGCCTCGCCCAGGAGCTCGCGCGCGTCCTCCTCCATGGGTGGCCGCGTCATGAGCGCTGCCGCGAAGACCCCGCCCCGCATGACGAGGAACAGGTGCAGGTCGGGCCGGACCTGCGTGTGGACGAGGGGAAGCGACCCGAGGAGGCTCGCCCCAGTCGCGCGCACGGACCGGATGGCAAGCTCCGTGGCCGAGGCAAGCGCCCCCGCGTAGGGCGCCCATAGCTCGGCTGGCTTGCCGTGCACGGCCTGGCCGTGGACGCGGCCGACTGCGACACCTTGCACGTGCGGCCCCCAGCGCGCCCCTTCGGCCGTGGGCTCGGGGCCGTCGGCGAAGGCGTCCGCCATGGCCGGAAGCCACGTGTGGTAGTTCACGTCCTTGATCGCCGTGTCCACGCAGCCGGCCTCGAAGGCCTCCTCGGCGACGCGCTCGCTGCGGTTGCCGGTGAGGAGCACCACGGGTGCTTGGATGCCGTGCGCGCGGAGGTAGGGGATGATGCGTGGCCCCTCGCCGTCGGGAAGGTGGTGATCGACGAAGACGACGTCGAAGTGCGCGTCGCCCTCCACGGTGCGGCGGGCCGCCTCCAGTGACGGCGCCACCGTGACCGCGTAGCCGTTCTCGACGAGCGCCTGCTGTGAGCGCCGTGCCTCGTCGGGGTCGTCCTCCAGGAGGAGGATGCGTCGGCCGTGCCGCATGGGAGCCGTGCATCGGCCTCAACCATGAAGGCTCTGCCGGCGTGTCCATGGATCGTGGCCACCGTGGGTGCCCGCTACGTTTGCACGCGGCGTCTGGGGGAACTGGGTGCAGAGCGCGAGATACCCGCGACAAGAAAAGGAAGGGGGAGGGGAGAAGGGCTGCGTGTTCTCTTACGAGGCGACCACGGCCTCGACGTCGGCCTTCGCCTGCGCCGCGGCGGCCGCGACGTCGTCGGCGAGGGCGGTGAGGTCCTGGCCCGCCTGGTCGAGGTGATCGACTGCGGTGCCGTCAAGGCCCTGCACGGTCGTCCAGAATGCGGCGCGCGCCTTGCGCTCGTCCGTGGGGACCTTGCCATAGTCGGCCGCGACCTTGCCGATGTAGCCGGCGTCCTTGCCGACCTCGGACTGCGCCGTGGCGGAGGCCTCGTCGACCAGGGCCGACGTGGAGGCCACGACGTCCGGGACGCTCGATGTGAGGGCAAGCGCCGTCGCCTTGAGGCCATCCGTGTAGCGGAGGAGGCCGTCCTGCAAGGCGCCCTCGGCGAGGGCCTCGGCGTGGCGCTCGGCAACCATCGCCATCTCGGCCTGCGCCGTGGCGAAGTCCTTCAGGTACGCCTTCGTGGCGTCGGCGCGGGCGAGGGCGTCCTCGAGCGTGCCATTCACGTCCGCCAGGGCGCGGATGCCCATCGCGCTCATGCGCGGGACGGCCGCCTGGGCACGGGACTGCAGCAGCGCCGCGGCGGCCTTCAGGGCCTCGACGCGGGACTTGCCTTCGGCCTCGAGGCCCTTCACGGCGGCGTCGCCGGCGGCCTGCACCGCGGCCACCTGGGCGGTGGCGTCGAGGCCGTTCTCGCGGCCCATGCGCGTGAGGTTCGCGGCAGTCGCGTCCACGAGGGCGCGGACCGCGGTCTCGCGGGCGGCGACCAGGGACATGACCTCGGTCGCCTCGCTGTTCAGGCCCGCGACCTTGGCGTCGAGGCTCGACTGGAGGCTCGCGAGGTGCGCCTTCACGGCGTCCTGGACCGTCGCGAGGGCCTGCTCGGCCGCCGTCTGCGCCGCACGGGCGTAGGCGGTGGCGAGTCGCTCGGCGTCAGCGCGGAGTCGTGAGGCTTGGTCGGTGAGGCTGGCGAGGCGCTTCTCGAGGAGGACGGGCAGGCCGTCGGCGGCGTCGGTCGCCTTGGACTCCGCCTTGTCGAGCAGGTCCTGCAGTTGCAGGGCGAGGCTGCCGTAACTCGACATGAGCTCGTGCAGCGTCGTGTTGGCCTGCGTGTAGGCTGCGTCGGTCGTGCCGAGGAGGCGGCTTGCGTGGAGCTGTGCCGCGA
>JBHEMF010000080.1:0-6976 GCA_046352665.1 Thermoplasmatota archaeon | reverse complement strand
CGAGGCCATCGCCTGCATGAGGCGGGCTCTGGGCGAGTTCGTCGTCGAGGGCATCCACACCACCATCGGGCTGCACCGCGACATCTTCGCTCACCCCGCCTTCGTCGCCGGCGAGGTGAAAGACGCGCGCCGCATCCTGCCCCGCGCCATCGTGATCGCGACGGTGCTGGTCGGCGCCATCTACCTCACGGCGGTCTTCGCGTTCTTCCACGCCGTGGACCCCGTCACGGCGACACAGGCCATCCTGCAGGGCAACGACTCCATCGGCATGGACACGGCAGGCATTGCATTGGGGGCATGGGCCGTGGTCGCCCTGGCCGTCGCCATCGCCATCTCCACGTTCGGCACCGTGAACGCCTACATCCTCTCCAGCCCCCGCATCTACCATGCCGTGGCGAAGGACCGCGAATTCCCGCGCCCGTTCGGCCACGTCTCCCGCTTCGGCACGCCCACGTACGGCCTCGTGTACGGCCTGGTCTGGGCGGGTTTCCTGACGCTCACGGGGTCGTTCGACGCGCTCGCCGACCTCGTGGTCTTCGGACTGTACGTGTTCTACCTCGTGACTGTGGCAGCGTACTTCATCCTGCGTCGGCGCAGGCCCGAGGAGTTCCGCTCCTTCCGCATCCCGCTCGCGCCGGCAGCCGCCGCCGTGTTCGGGGTCGCCGCGGTCGGCGTGCTGGCATCCTACGTGGCCCAGGACGGCTCCGCCCTGGCGACGACGGGGAACGTGGCCAAGTTCTTCGGCGGTACCACCATGCTGGGCGTCATCCTCATCCTCGTCGGCCTCGTCCTCTACTGGGCGCAGGGACGGAGCAATGCGCGGAAGGCCGCCCGCGCCCGGGGGCCGACCGTCCCCAGGCGAGTCCTGAAATAACCCCCCGGTCTCGCGCCACCCGTCGGGCCTGGAGGAAAGACGTTGAAGAGCGAACTCCTGTTGCGCATCAAGGACGCCGAGACCGCCGCCAACGAGCGCGTCACGGCCGCCGAGGCCGAGGCCAAGCAGATCGTGGCCGAGGCGCGCCGCCAGGCCGACGCCATCCTTGCCGACGCCCGCCAGCAGGCCGATTTCGCGCACCAGTCGCGCGTCGAGGCCGCCCGCGCCGTCGCCGACAAGGCCGCCGACGCCGAGGCCGCGAAGGGCAAGAAGTCCGCCGCGGCACTGCGCAAGAAGTACGAGGCCGGCGTCGCCGGCGCCACCGAGCGCGTCCTCAAGATCCTGGAGAAGAACCTCGAATGAGCTTCCTGCCCAGCCGCATGTCGCGGCTCCTCGTGGGCGGCCACAAGTCGCGCCTGGAGGCCGTCATCGAGGCGCTGCACCAGGAGGGCATCGTCCACATCGAGGACTACCGCGACCCGACGGGCACCACCGGCATCGGCACACCGCTCGAGGCCGGCGACGAGGCCTCCGCCCTCCTCGTCCGGACGCGCGGCCTGCAGAAGGCCCTCGGCGCCGAAGGTGCAGCACCCTCGGGATTCGTCCCTGCCCCGGCCACGCTCCTTGCCGAAGCCGAGGCGGCCACGGCGCAGGGCACCGAGCGACTGCGGATCCTGCGCGAAGCCCTCGCCAAGGCCGACGCCGACACCCAGGCGCTCAACCCGATCTCCGCCATCGAGCTCGACCTCAGCGCCACGTCGGGCCTGCGCAGCGTGAAGGTCCTCGTCGGCACGAGCCGCACGGACCCGACGGCCGCCGTGCAGCGCACCGGTGCCGCGCACGAGATGCAGGTGGCGCCGTCGGGCGCAGGCTTTGCCGTGGCTGTGGTCGTCGCAGCCGCCAACTCCGGCCCCGTCGAGAAGGCGCTCGCCGAGTCGGGTTTCACGCCGCTCGTCGTGCCTGCCGGCGCCGGCACTCCGCGCGGTCGGATTGCGACGCTGCGCACCGAACGCGAATCGCTCCTTGCCCAGATCGCGGCCGCCGAGTCCGAGGTGGCGGGCCTCCGCCAGGCCTGGGGCGCCCGCCTGGCTGCGCTCGAGTCCGTCCTTGCCGACCAAGTGGCGAAGACCCAGGCGCCGCTCAAGTTCGGCGTCACGGCGACCACGTTCCACATCGCGGGCTGGGTTCCGCGCGCCCGGTTGAAGGGCGTCGAGGAGACACTCATCGCGCGCTTCGGCGACGCGCTCTACTTCCACGAGCTTGGCGACGCGCCCCGCTCCGCCACGGCGCACGGTGCCGCCGCCGGCTCCCCGGTCGGCCACGCGACGGACAACTCCGACCATGGCGACCACGACCACGGTGCCGGCCACGACGACCACGCGGCGGAGGACATGCACTCGCACGGCCACTCCGGGCCACAGGACGAGCCCCCCGTCCACCTCGACAACCCGAAGGTCGCCCGCCCCTACGAGTTCCTCCTAGGCCTGCTGGGCAAGCCGCGCTACCACGAGATCGACCCGACGAAGCTCATGCTGTTCTTCTTCCCGCTCTTCTTCGGCCTCATGGTGGGCGACGTCGTCGTCGGCATCGTGATTGCGCTGTTTGGCATCTGGCTGAAGAAGAACAACCTGTTCGGCATCGGCGGGCCCGCCGTCGGCAAGGCCCTGCTGGCTGGCGGCATCCTCTCCATCGTGATCGGCGCCTTCGTCTTCGGTGAGGCGCTTGGCATCCACTTCGTCACTCCGCCCGCAGAGCCCGGCCACACGGCCGACATGTCGTGGGAGTCCGTCCTCGGCCTGCACATCCCCTGGTCGGACGAACCGCACACCCTCCTGTACAAGACCGGCACGCATGAGGAGGCCATCGCGGCCGGCGAGCGCGAGGGCGGAGGGATCGGGCTCGCCTCGCACACCACGGCACACTTGATGGCCGGCCCCGTCATGCTAGGATACTACTCCAAGATCCACGACATCGCGGCCCTCCTCATCTGGGCCATCATCATCGGGTTCGTCCATCTCGTGCTGGGCTTCGTGCTCGGGGTCCGCAACGTGTACGTCTCGCACGGGGCGAAGATGGCCATCATGGAGAAGGCCTCCTGGCTCGGCCTCATCGCCGGCGGCATCGTGGCGTTCCTCGGCTCGGGCATGAAAGACGCGGGGGGCATCACGCAGACCGGATGGCTTGTGGTGGGCGCCGGCCTCGGCCTGTTCGCGGCAAGCGTCATCCTTCTTTGCATGGGCGTCGCGGCCGTGCTCGGCAAGACCGCGTGGTGGGTCGCCCTCCTGGAGATCGTGGGACTCATCGGCACGTTCCTCTCGTACACCCGTCTCGCCGCCATCGGCGCCAGCAAGGCGGGCATGGTCATCGCCATCAGCGCCATCGCGTTCACCATCATGGGCGGCGGTGTCGCGGGCTGGATCGTCTATCTCCTCGGTTTCGCCTGCATCATCCCTCTCGCCATCCTCGGCGCCGGCCTGCAGTCGCTGCGTCTGCAGTTCGTCGAGTTCTTCCAGAAGTTCTACACGGGCGGGGGTCGGCCTTATGTACCGTTCGGCCGTCGCGCCGCCTGAAGGGGCCTCGTGAGGCCCGTCTTCCTCTCAAAAACGACCCTTTTCCTTTCTTCTCCACCCACACGAAAACACGGAGCGAACCCAAAATGGCCATCGACCCCAGCCAAGTCGGAATCATGAGCATCGGTGCCGGCCTTGCCGTCGGACTCGCCGGCATCGGCACCGGAATCGCCCAGGCATCCATCGGTGCCGCAGCCGTCGGCGCAACCGCCGAGGACGAGAAGAACTTCGGCAAGGGGCTGGTCATGACGGTCATCCCCGAGACGGTGGTCATCTTCGGCCTCGTCATCGCCATCCTGCTGAAGTTCATCTGAGGCCCCGCATGTCCCTGGAGGCTGTGATCGGCGAAGTCCGCCGCGACGGCGACGCGCGCGCGCAGGCCGTGGTGGCCGCGGCCCGCAAGGAGGCGCAAGCCATCCTCGACGCCGCGCGCCAGCAGGCGAAGGCCGTGGAGTCCGCCCGCATGGCGGCCGCGGAGAAGGAGTCGCGCGCCCTCGCGTCGCAGGCGGCAAGCCGCGCGGAGTCCGGGTCGCGCAAGTCCATCCTCGCCGCCGAGGCGGAACTGCGCGCCGAACTCAAGGCCACGTCGCTTGCGGGCCTCGGCGAGCTTCCCGCCAAGACGCGCGAGAAGCACCTCAAGTCGCTCCTCGCCAAGGCGCACGGCATCATCCCGGAGGGCCACGTCTGGGGCGCCTCGCAGGACACCGCCTTCCTCGCCGCCAACAAGACGTACAAGCACGCAGGCTCGCTCCCCGTCGCGGGCGGCATCGTCGTCGAGTCGGAGGACGGCATGAACCGCCTCGACCTCACCTACGAGACGCTCCTCGACGAGTCCTGGCGCGACGTCCTCAAGGCCGAAGCCGGACTCTTCCACTAGGTGCCCGATGGCGATGCTTGCGCGCGGCAGCAGCAACTACCCCTACGCGGTGTCGCGCGTCCAGGCCAAGCGCTCCAAGCTCCTGCCGCCGTCGGAGTTCGAGAAGGTCCTGAAGATGGACGTGGCCGAGATCACGCGCTACATCGAGGAGTCCGTTTACAAGGAGGAGGTGGACGAGCTCGCGACGAAGTTCCAGGGCCTCGACCTCCTCGAGGCAGCACTCACCGTGAACGAGGAGCGCACCTACGAGTCCGTGCGCCAGATGGTCACCGGCGAGGGCGGCCTCATCGTGAACTCCTACCTCGACCGCTTCCACTTCGAGGACGTAAAGACCCTCTTGCGCGGCAAGCAGGCAGGGGCGTCCCGCGACGAGCTCCTGCGCGAGATGGTCCTGGAGAACCAGGCCACCTACGACCTCTTCGCCCCGCTCCTCTCGGAGGACGTGAAGAGCCCCGCCGACGTCGTCGCGGCCCTGCAGGCCCAAGGCGGCCAGGCGCGCGACTGGGCCAACATCCTCGCGGCAGTGCCCGCGGGCTCGCCGCTGCCGCGCTACGAGGACGCGCTCGACAAGGCGTACTTCGACCGTCTCCTCGGCGCCCTGAAGTCGTCGAAGCAGCGCGGCGCCCGCGAGGTCCTCGACTTCGTGCGCCGCGAAATCGACGCGCGCAACCTCCTCAACGCGGCGCGCTGGGTCGCCGCCGGCGAGCAGGGCGACTTCGCCCCCTTCGTCGTCCCCGGCGGCAAGTCGCTCCCCGTCTCCGCCGTGATGGCGCTCTCCAAGTCCAAGGACCTCGAGGCGCTCGCCGAGGGCCTCGCCGACGTGAAGACGTTCGCCGCCGTGCGCGACGACCTCGCCAAGGCCAAGGCCGCGGGCCGGCTGGGGACGTTCCAGTCCGCCGTCTGGCGCGCCCACCTGAAGGAGCTCGACCATCTGAGCCACCTCAACCCGCTCTCCGTGATCCCGATCCTGGTCTTCCTCATCCGCAAGCACCGCGAGGTCGTCACACTGCGCGCCGTGGCCCGCGGCAAGGCGGCGGGGCTGTCCGAGGCGCGATTGCAGGAGCTGATCGTCTGATGGCCCGGTTGCATCTGCCCACGGAGCACACTGAACCCACTGAAACGGTTCCTTCTGTTCACCGCAAGTCGACGGCTCACCCCACCCCTCGCGGTGAGCACCGTGGAGCATTCAGTGCCTTCAGTGCGTTCAGTGGGCCAGCGGGAGTGGGTGCATGACCGACGTAGCCGTGATCGGCAGCCAGCAATTCACGCTCGGGTTCCGTTTGGCCGGGGTCCGCCGCATCTGGGAAGCAAACACCGAGGACGACCTGGAGCGCGCCGTCGCCGAGGCGCGCAAGGACGATACCGTGAGCATCCTCGTCCTGCAGACGGGCGACGTGAAGCGCCTCACCCCCCGCACCCGCTCGGAGCTCGTGTCGTCCGTGCGCCCCACGATGGTGGCAGTCGGCACCGAAGAGGACAACACCCTGCGCGAGAAGATCAAGCAGGCCGTCGGCGTCGATCTTTGGTAGGGCCTGTCACGGACCGAGAAAGGCCGGTCCACCTCAGACGGCGAGCACCTGCTCCTTCCTCAATCCCATTGCAAGGAAATCGCGCGGGGTCTTCGTCCACAGGACGTCCTCGTCCTCGGCGTGTCCGGCAATGAAGGCGTCGCGTGCGTGCCTGCGCCACGCCAGGTCGTCCAGCCGCGCCGCGATGCGCAGTCCGTGCTGGGGCATGAACGGCTCGACCTCGAGTCCGGCCCAGGCGACGATGTCCCACAGCTCACCCACGGGCCGCCCGACGCGATGCAGTTGGCGGGCCCGCTCCGTGAAGGCCACGGCGGGAAGGATGGCCTTGCGTCCCAGCGGCTCCAGCCGAGCCAGCGCGTCCATGTCCCAGAGGACGCTGGTGTCCACGATGATGCGTTGCATGTGTCACTTCATCCGGAAGGGGATCGTCTCGCCCGGAACGTCGATGGCCATCTGCCGCAGCGCCTCCCAGGCCTTGCGGCGGCGCTCCCGCCGCTCCATCTCCTCGCGGCTCAGGTCGATTCCGGCACGCAGCACCTCGCTTTCGCTGACCCCTGCGGCTTTGGCCAGATCCCGCAGCCGGCGGGCCTCGTCCTTCGTGAGACGGACTTCCTTCTTCACGTTCCGTTCCATGGCGACCTGCATGGCATCACTTGATGTCCTGACAACTTAAGGTTTTGTACGGACAGGCCAAGGTGTGTCCAATCATCCTGTAAACGTTACCACGAGGATGCCGTTGGTCCAGTCCCCGTCGAAGGGTCATCGCGTTGCGCGATCTTTGGGCAGGTGTTCGCCCTTTGGCGCCCCTGGAACCTTCATATATCGCGCCTCTGTCGCGACGACAGCGACGCCTCCCTGCCCGGGGCGCCCTTTGGAGAGACCGCCATGTCCACGCCCGCCCCGAAAGGTTCCGTCTTCCGCGTCTCCGGCCCCGTCGTGACGGCCGTCGGCATCAAGCCCGCCATGTACGACATCGTGCGCGTGGGCGACGAGGTGCTCTCGCCCTACTGGCTGCGCGCCGACACGTCCTCGCCGGTCACGGCGCGGCAGATCGCCCCGTACCACACGCAGGGGAACACCGCCTCGCTGTACTGGTACGCCAAGGGCACGACCAGCGCGCTCAAGC
>JBHEMF010000079.1:0-6988 GCA_046352665.1 Thermoplasmatota archaeon | reverse complement strand
GTCCGAGGGAGAGCGCTTCGTAGAAACGGAGCGAGAAGTTCCCGGTCCCCCGGGCACAGAGGGCGTAGTCGGCCCCCGCGAGGTTGTCGATGAACTCGCGCCGGATCGTCGCCAGCGTGCCCGCGTCGGCGCCCCCATGACGTACACGATCCACGACAAGGGTCTCTCCACCATGATCGGCTGGAAGAACAAGGACTCCTACGGCAAGTCCATCCCGACGCGAAACCGCGCCCAGCTCTACCGCCTCAGGAAGTGGCAGCGCCGCATCCGCGTCTCCAACGCGACCGAGCGCAACCTGGCCTTCGCGCTGTCCGAGCTGGACCGCATGGCCTCCGGCATGGGCCTTCCCCGCAACGTGCGCGAGACCGCCGCCATGGTCTACCGGCGCGCGGTCACGAAGAACCTCATCCGCGGCCGCTCCATCGAGGGTGTCGCCGCCGCGGCACTCTACGCCGCCTGCCGCCAGTGCGACGTCCCCCGCACGCTGGACGAGATCGCCGACGCGAGCCGTGTGAGCCGCAAGGAGATCGGCCGCACGTACCGCTTCATCGCCCGCGAGCTCAAGCTGAAACTGATGCCGACGGCGCCCCAGGACTACATCCCCCGCTTCTGCAGTGAGCTGAAGCTGTCGGGCGACGTCCAGGCCAAGACGGTCGATATCCTGAAGCAGGCCGCCGACCGCGAGCTCACCTCCGGCCGCGGCCCCACGGGTGTCGCTGCCGCCGCCATCTACATCAGCTCCATCCTGAGCGGCGAGCGCAGGACCCAGCGGGAAGTGGCTGAAGTGGCCGGTGTCACGGAAGTCACCATCCGCAACCGCTACAAGGAGCTCGCCGAGCGCTTGGACATCGACATCGTCCTCTGAGGATGGCCCTGCCTTTCCGATTCGAGAACAGGTCGCCGGACCCAATCGAGATCTGGCTCGAACCGTATGGCGACTGGGTTGTCCTTCCTGCGGGCGGGAAGCTCGCAGTCAATCTGACTGAAGGCCAACCCCCTCCAGTCGAGCTTCATGCCGAGAACGGCCGTCTAATCCTGTGGTCCGAAACGGACAAAGTCCAAGTCCTTGACTCCGGGGGCCGCGTTTTGCAAAATCGGTGATCACGATGACGTCGTCCACACAGCGAACTAAAGGCCCGCGTATCGGCCCACGGAAGCCCAGGGCCAGCAACCGCGGGGTCAGCCCACCACGCCTCGGCCGGCCGCGGACAAGCATGCCCTCGGCCTTCTCGGCCCGGCCGCACCCTGGCAAAGTGTGAACGGGCGGGGCGTCGAGCCGGCTGCAGGCCAAACGTTATGGCTATGGTACAACCATAACCAACCATAATGGCAGTGACCACCCTAAGCCTCAGCCCCGCTATCCGCAACCGGCTCAAGCGCTACGGCCACGCCGGTATGACGTACGACGAGATCCTCACCCATATGATGGACCGGATCGACGAGGAGGAGTTCGTGCGCGACCTGCGGCGTCGGGCCGACGAGGCGGACGCGAAGGGGACCTGGGTGGACTTGGACGACGTCTGATGTCCTTGAAGGTCCGGTTGGAACGCCCCGGGGCAGCGGAGCCCATGCGGGCCATGCCCCCTGAAGCAAAGCGCCAGATGCGTGAGGCGTTGCGGAAGCTTGCCACGGACCCGTCGGGGCGGTCGATGGGCCTGGACGTGAAGATGTTGCGCACGACCGAGGCGGCACCCGTCTATCGCCTGCGCATCGGGGAATGGCGCGCAGCGTGGCAAGTGCGCGGCAACGTCCTGCAGGTCGTCCGGGTCTTCCACCGCAGCGAGGGATACGGCTGGCTGGAGCGCATGTACCCTTGATGCACGCCGGTCAAGCAGTGTCCTGCCCTGAGCCGGCTTCCGGCCTGGGCAAGCCAGCCCACCGCCATAGCCACGCTTAACTCGCCGCCGGGCGAAAGCGGGGACATGGTCGGCCGAATGCGGTCGCTTTCAGCCACGGACAGACGCGCCCCCGGCCTGCGCCAGCTCGGTCCGCGCCCGCCGCGCCGCGCCATGCATGGCGACGTCCCGCGCAAGGGGCGCGCAGGCACCCGTCCGGGCAAGGGCAGCGATGCCAAGCGCAGGGTCGAGGACGATGCCCGCGCGGACCGCCGGGCACTGCCGCTCGAACCGGGACTCTTCACGCTCGACGACCCCAAGGCCATCGCGCGCAACCTGCACCGGGCCGCCATCCGCCGTGGTGGGTCGGACCCGTTCGGCGCCGCCATGGCGACCCTCGACGCCCACGTGAAGCGGTCCAGCCGCGGCCTTGCTGCCATCGAGCGGCGCGGTTTCCAGAGGGTGCGGATGGAACTGCGGCAGGCGTTCGGCCGCAGGCCGCAGGCCCGGCGCGGCGATCCCCGTTGGCGGCCGCCGGCCAACCGCGGCACGCGGCGGCCAGAAGGACGCAAGGTCCGCTAGGCCACCACGAGCTCCTTGCTTGCCGCCCACGCCTGGCCGGACGGCTGCGCCGCGACAAGCAGCGACGGGCCGCCAGAACGGTAGATGGCATCGTCGGCGTTGCGCATCGCCCCCGGATGGCTGCTGTACGGTGGTGCGGCGAGGACGAGGGCGTTCTGGGTGTCCTGGAAGTAGAGTTGCGACGTGTATTCCGTGGAGGCGCTGCCCGCCGCGAAACTGCGGACCTTCACGTGCATGTGGACGGCGCGGCCTGGATACCAGCCGGGCCAGATGGTGATGAACGTGACCGTCCCGTCGGGCGCGGTGGTCTGCCGGCCGCGCAGGAAGTCGTGGCCGACGCCTGTGCCGAAGCCCGAGTACACGCCGGTCGCGTTGGCGTGCCAGAGGTCCACCTGCGCCCCTTGCAGCGGCGCGCACTTCCCGTCCACGGCAAGACTGACCTTGAGGGTCAACTGGACGGCGGCGCCGGCCTGCGCGCTTCCGCCGCTCGCCCGCAGGTCGATGCGCTCCGGCGCCTCGACGTACTCGTCGTAGCCGTCGGGCAAGGCCGAGCCGCTGCCGTCGCTGCGGATGTCGGCCCGGTCGGCGCGGCCGTCGAGGAAGTAAGGCCCCTCCGTCTGCGCCGGGGAGGCGGTGCATTCGACGGGTGGACCGGTTGTCGTGGTGCCGGCGCCGTCGGTCGTGGCACCGTCGGGCGCTGTCGTGCAGCCCGCAAGCAGGAAGGCAAGGACAGCGGCAAGGGTGCGCATCGGGCGTGCCATGGCAAGGCTGGCATTAAACGAAGTCCGCTAGCGCGCGACCGCCGCAAGGGCCAGCTGGATGAAGTCGAACGTGAAGTGGGCGGCGATGGGGACCCAGAGCCGCGAGCCGCGTTTCACCAAGTATCCGAAGAGGAGGCCGAGCGCCACCGGGACCACGACCTGCAACGGTGTCCCGTAGTCGAGGTGGGCAAGACCGAAGAGTGCTGCCTGGCCCCACACCCCGACCCAGCGCTGCAGGACGCCGCGGAAGAGGATCTCCTCGCTCGCTCCCGCGCCGAGGGCGACGACGAGGGCAAGCGGCAAGTCGACGGCGTGGCCGATCGCCTGCCCTTTCGGGTTGTCGGTCGGCACGTGCAGGCCCGTGAGCGCGACGGCGAGCAGGACGAGGCCGAGGTAGAGCGCCACGCCAAGCAGGAGGCCACGCGGGATGGCGACGGCGGGGTGCTCGAGGCGGAGGTAATGCTTGGCGCCGTGCAATCCTCCTTGGCGCGTCCCCACGACCCACAGGAACGGGATCGCACCCATGCAAAGGACCGAAAGGGCCGTCGCTGCGAGCAGGCCCGTACGTGTGACCACCGCGTCGCCGCCGCCCCACACGACGGAGTACACGACCAGCCCCCCGAGGGCCAGCAGGTCGGCGGCGAGGAGCACGTGCCAGCCGATGCAACGGCGCCATGCTTTGGGCGCCTCGGGGTCGGGCGCCGTGCTGGGCGGGGCATGGTACAGGCCCGTCGCCGGGTCGAACGGCCGCCCGTGCAACTAGCCCCACCGGTGGTACGCGGGGTGCCCTTCCTTCACGGCGACGAAGGTGCCGTCGCACGTGGCCGTCACCTTGCCGTCCACGATGGCGTCGGCATGGATGGTGGCGCGGTCCGGGCCCATCCCGGCGACGCGCGCCTCGAACAGGATGGGCTTCCCCGCCGGCGTCGGCCGGCGCAGCTTCACGTGGAAATCCGCGGTCACGGTGCATTCGGGCGCGGCCCAGCCGTTGCGGTGCATGAGGGCGGTGGCGGCGCACCAGTTGCTGTGGCAGTCGAGGAGCGTGCCCAGGATGCCGCCGTTCACGACGCCGGGGAACGCCTGGTGGTGCGCCTCGGGCGTGTACGTCATCGTGTACCGCCCCTCGGGCGTCTTGGGGTCGCCTTCCCAGTGGCTGTGGATGCGCAGCCCCTTTGCGTTGGCCGGGCCGCAGCCGAAGCAGATCGAGTGCGGGGCGTAGCGGTCCTGGTCGGCCGTCATCGCCGCCGCGACACGGTGGGGCGCTTTGGCCGTTTGCCCGCAGTCAAGGCGGTCCGCCGCAACGGCTAAGGACCAGGGAGCTCGGTCCCTCGCATGGGCAGGGCCGGCTGGTCGCTCGCGATGGCATTCTTCCTGGTGGCCGGGGCCGGCTGCGCCGCAGCGCCGAAGGCCGCCCCGCGCGTGGCGACCACCACGACGGCCACGGCGGCTGAGCTTCCCGGGCCTACGACGTCCGCACCACCCCCGCCGGAGACGCCTCCGGTCGAGGCCCCGGAGCTCTCCCCTGGGTTCAGCTGGACGTTCCACACGTCGGGCCAGATGACGTCGAGCGTGACCGGCGACTTCGAGTATCCGCCGCCCGCTGAGGACACCATCGATGAGGACCAGACCTGGCGGCTGCTCGCGGACGGCTACGGCGCCGGCGAGTCGCCCGGCTTGCTCCTGCTGCAGACGCATAAGGACTGGTCGAGCCTCGGCATCATGCTGCACGACGCGAGCGTCATGGGCATCGACTCCACGCGCCTCTACGGCTGCCAGGAGGAGCCGGACACCTGCCCGACGACGTTCGCGGCATATCCGGACCTCAGCGACCCGCCTCTCCGGTTCCCCTTGAGGCAAGGCGACCGCTGGCCCGTGACGCTGCCGTTCCCCGGCTTCGAGTTCGGGCTGCAGGCCGCCGTCACCGGCGCCGGCCAAGTCGAGGTCGCAGGCGAGCTCCGCGACGTCGTGCACGTGAGCCTGCATGGCAACGGCACGTTCCCCGCCCATGGCGACCACCGCACCGGGACGGGCCACCTGTCGTTCCAGGTCGAGGACGACTACTCCCCCGCCGACCGTTTCCTGGCCCGCCAGGTCGTCACCATCGACGAGTCCATCTCACTGCCTGCCGACGGCGGCCGCCAAGTGGCCTCCCTCACCATCCACGAGGAGGAGACGCGGCAACTGCTGGAGAGCCACCTCGTGCCGGGCCCCGCAGTGGATGCGGTGGGCGCGTTCGACCTCGCCTTCCCCGGCAGGCGATACCTGCGCGTGTCCTACGCCCAAGGGGACACGACGGACGGGTCGCCGGCAAGCGGCTCGGCGACGGCGGTCTCCTACTACGTGCCGCGCCAGTCGTTGTCCTGGAACATCACCGACGGCGCCGGCCAGGCCCAGGCGCACGGGGTGGGCACTGCGATCACGTACTCGCTGCCGCCCGGCGCGTACACCATCGCCCTGCGATCGATCTACGATGGCCGGCTCCTGGCCGAGTCCAGGTACAACTTCAGCATCGACTACCAGGACGACATCCCGGTCGCTTGCCCCGCCGTCATCACGCCGGCCGCCGCGTGCCCGGGCATCCCGTTCCCCGTCCACGAAGGCGCCGCATCGGTGCAGGTTGCCCTCACCCTTCCGTCCACGGTGACGTCGCCCGGCGCCACGTTCGAGGTCCGGGACGGCGCAGGGAAACTGCTGGGCTCCGCCCCGCTCAAGGACGGCGCCTCCGTGATGGTCGCCGACCCGAGCTCGGGCGACACGGGCGCCGACTGGACGGCCGTGGTGAACGCGTCGGCCGCCCTGGTCGGCCCTGGCTCGGTGACCGTCGCGATCGACTACGCGGGATAGGAAACCCCAAGGGCCGGGCATCACTCGGGCCGCCGTGGACGCCGCCGCGCGCCGCCGTCTCTTGCGCTGGTACCGCGCGAACCGGCGCGACCTGCCATGGCGCCGCAGCCGCGACCCGTACGCGATCTGGGTCTCCGAGGCGATGCTGCAGCAGACGCGCGTCGCGGCAGCACTGCCTTTCTTCGGGCGATGGATGGAACGCTTCCCCACGGTGCAGGACCTCGCCGCCGCACCGGAGGAGGAGGTCTTGCGGCTGTGGAGCGGACTCGGATACTACAGCCGCGCCCGCAGCCTGCACCGGGCCGCGAAAATCGTCTGCAAGGACAACGGCGGCCGGCTGCCGCGTGACGCCGCGGCGCTGCAACGACTGCCAGGCATCGGACCCTACACCGCCGCAGCCATCGCATCGATCGCCTTCGGCGCACCGGTGCCAGCCATCGACGGCAACGTCGTCCGCGTCGCCTGCCGCGTGGCCGGCATCCGGCAGGACCCGCGGGCGGCAGCGACGCGCCGCCGCGTGGAGGAGTCGGTCGCTGCCTGGGTGCCGCGCGCCGTCCCCGGCGATTGGAACCAGGCCGTGATGGAGCTTGGCGCCACCGTCTGCACGCCGGTGCCGCGCTGCGGCGGCTGCTCCCCGCCGGCCTCACGCTGCTGCTGCCGAATCCGTCGCGCCGCTTCCCGCTCGCCTGCGGCCCCGAGCCCGAGCGGCTCGGCCTGCGGGATGTAGGTCAGCCGCACCCCGAAGCGCGACCCGTCGCCGGCCGCCGCGCGGATCTCGTCGCCGGTCTCCGGCGCGATGATGATCCCGATGTCGGCGATCCCCGCGTCGGCCATCGCCTCGATGCCGTAGAACAGCACCGGCTTGTTGGCCACCGGCACGAGCTGCTTGGCGCTCGTGTGCGTGATCGGGCGCAGCCGGGTGCCCTTGCCGCCCGACAGGATCAGCCCTTTGAGCTCGTCCGGCAT
>JBHEMF010000078.1:0-7070 GCA_046352665.1 Thermoplasmatota archaeon | reverse complement strand
GGCCCATCCATGGCCAAACCGTCGCCAATGTGGCCCTTGCTCATACCGTCTTGGAGGCGACGGCGACGAGGTGGTACTCCTCAAAGACGAAGGAGTCGGGCACAGGCCCCTCGATGTAGGGCCGGAACTCCCACTGGCTGGAGTGCGCGTAGGGGCCGTCGCCGTAAACGCCCACGAGGATGGTGTACGTCCTCGTGTTGCCCTCCTCGCGCGACGGCGCCAGGCGCTGGAAGTCGCGTCCCTCGGCGCCATGGTAGGCGAGGCCGACCTTGGTGGGGCTGCCGTACGTGACCGTGAGCGTGGCGGTGACGGCTGCGGCGTCCGGCGGGACGATGGTGCCGTTGCGGGGACTCTCGACGGTGGGGCAGGAGACGCCGTCGCAGCCATCGTCGCCGGGGTCCTGGAGGTACGCCACTTGGCGCGTGACATCGACGAGGGTGACCTGGTCCCGGTGGTCCCAGCGGTCGGGGTGCCCAGGGTAGAGCGGGATGGGCAGCCCACGCACGGCCTCGACGTGGACGGTGACGTTGGCCTTGAAGCGGAGGATCTGCAGGTCGCTGCGCTGGCTCAGGCGGAACTCGAAGACCCAGGAGGAGAGGAGCTGGTGCGGCAGGTCGTCCTGCGCGTTCGTCGTGTTCACCGCGACCGTCTGGCCCGACGCCACCGCGCCCACGAAGTGCGACTCGTTCTCCCCCGCCGTCCGCACCCAGAGCTCGGGGTCCTGGTACACGTCGTCGCTCGCCGCCGTCCAGGCGAACGTGACCTCGACCCGGGCGGCGCCCTGAGGGACCACGTGACCGGACTCCGGGCGGTAATGGTAGATGGGGACCTGCGACCCGCCGGCGAGGCCAGGGCCCGGCTCCGTCGGCCAACCGTCCATCACGACAAGCCGCTCGGCGCCGAGCCAGTAGTCGTGCAGGTGCGGCGCATTGGCCCCGGTGGCGTTCGCGTCGCCGCTGAAGTCGCCGGGACGCGTCACGAGGACCGTGGGAGGCGCCGTCGTGCTGGGCACCGCCGGGCCGGTGGAGCAGCCAGAGAGAAGGAGGGCCGCCAGGAGGGCACCCGCCAGGGGACGGTACAGGTCACGCACGGCGACCAACAGGAGGGAGCCTATTTGGAGACTGTGGCGGCGTTGCCCTTGCGCTTCAGAAACGGCGGTCTGCGATTGATGGGCCGGGGAGTCGTGCTTGATGAGTTTTTCCAGGTCTTCGGTGGCCTTCGGATCTCAGCCAAGCTCTTGCGCAAGCCCGACCACGATGCCTTCGGGGCCGCGGACGAAGCAGAGCCGGTACACGTCCTCGTACTGGGCCACCTCGGCCACCAAGGACGCGCCGAGCGCTAGGAGCGGGCGGAGCGCCGCATCAAGGTCGTCCACGAGGAACATGATGCGGCGCATCCCCAACGTGTTCGAAGGCGCGTTCTCGGGGCCGAAGCGGACCGCGGAAGGAGCGTGGAACTTGGAGAGCTCGACCTGGCCGTGGCCGTCCGGCGTGCGCATCATGGCGATATCGCTCCTGACACCCTTCAGCCCGACGACGCGGTCCGCCCACGCGCCCTCGACCGTCGTCTCGCCCACGAGCGTCATGCCAAGCGCCACGAAGAACGCCTTCGCGGCCTCCATGTCATCGACCACGATGAGGACGTTGTCCATCCGCAGAAGGGCCATGCCCTGCGGCAAACGGCGCGGCCTCTTATGGGTTTCAACGGCCGGAACGGGATTTGGGGGCGCGCCGAGGCCGGGGCTTCCCATGATCTTCGACCAGCTCGCGCACGTAGCCGAACCTCTTGCCCTGTGCCGTCTTGTGCACGAAGTTCCGGAGGCGCTTGGCAAACTCGGCCGGGCCGTGGCGGCGTCCGGATTCGATGTAGGCGATGCGGATGCGTTTGTAGGATTCCGGCAAGGTCCCGAAGATGCGCCACGCGGCCTCGTTTGCCCGCAAGGCCCTTGCCACGTCCGCTTGCAACTCCAACGGCTTCTCGGCCTGGGCGGGGTCGAAGACGCCACCGACGGCCGCGATCCCCGCCTTGGTCATCTTGCGGTTGGCCACCAGTTTGCGCATGCGTTGCCGGTTCATCTCGGAGAGCGGACGGCCCGGGCGGCGCGGCGTGAAGCGTTGCGCGAAGCGTTCCTCGTCCACGGCCTTCTGCTGGCTGTCGATCCAACCGAAGCAGAGCGCTTCCTCGACGGCGTCGTCGTAGGTGATGCGGACCCGTCCCGACGACTTGCGCCAATAGACAAGCCAGACGTGCGACGCGGTGGCGTGGTTGCGGCGGAGCCAAGCGCGCCACTTGCGCCGGTCGGCACCCACGTCCAGAAGCGGCGACGGCTGCACGCGCCCTGGAGGGGCGGCGCGTTCTTGATTCCTGGCATGGCGGGCCGCCGAGCCGCTTAAGCGCGTGATGGGAATGCCGGCACCATGCCTGCAAGGAAGTCCGCCAAGAAGTCCACGAAGAAGTCGGTCGGGTTGAGCGCAGAGGAGAAGGCCGCGGCGCGTGAGACCATCCGCGAACGGCAGCAGGAACCTCGCACCTCGGCAGAGGGCGAACGCCTCGTGCGGGCCAAGATCGCGGAGATGCAGGACCAGGACCGCGCGCTGGCCGAGCGGGTCCAAGCGGAAATCCGGTGAGCCTGGTCGGCGGTCCTGCGGCGCTCGACGGTGAGGTTGCGTCAGCGATGGTTGAGCACGTTGGGTCATCATTTGGCCTTGACGAAACGCGCACGGGCTCGGCGCCAAGTTGGGTCCTCAATTCCGGCCAATGCCAATTATTTGCCCAAGCCCAATACGAAGCGATGAAGATTGACGAACTTGGAGCGGTCGAAAATTGGATTAATGGTCTTGGTGCCCGTCCCGCGGATGGGGCGGTATTCTTGGTGAACCAAGGCACCTCTTACGCGATGATGGTCCCCTCTGAAGGGCAGGCCGTTAGCCGAATCTCATTCACGGGTTCTTCCGTGGGTGCTTATGCGTGGTGCTTTAGTTACCTAGGACTTAACTACGAGTCCGATGGTTGGCGGACTGTCTTGATTGGCAAGGGCCAGTCATTGGCCACTCAGCCCATCTGTCCTGTGGTAACAGATCTATGACGGTGCGAACGAATTGCCTCCTCGTCCTCCTTTCCCTCTTCCTTTCAGGATGCAGCGGACTTAGCATTTCGGGCACCCCCCTATTTACGCTTCATCTCGACACACGAGTCATGAAAGTCGAGGCGAATGGCGTCGGCCCATACTACCTACAGTTGCATGGCGAAACGAGGCTCCAATGGACCGGAGACACGTTCGTTTTTCCCGGCCCCGACGATGCCAACATCACGGCATGGAAAATCTCCGTTTCTGGCACCGAGGCTGGGAAGCCGGCCCACTTCGCGATTCCAATCGCCATGGAAACCTTGGAACCGTTCGGCTACGTTGATGGTCGTCAAATTGCCCGGTATGCCTCGTCACCATTGCAGCGCTTTTCTGAACTGGCCCCATTTTTCCTTGTGAAGCTAGTATCGCGAGAACTGAAGGCAGGCTCGGCAATTTCGGAAACGGTGGCAGGGCTTAATCTGACCTACAAAGTGATTTCTCGCGAAAGGATTGATGTGTCCTTTGAAGTGACCGACGGAGCTTCCTCTCCATCGACGATGTCGTATAGGTACCGGATTGAGGACTTGAATGCAATTCCCAAAGGAATCATCAGCCCGTTCGGCTACACATCGACCCCGATTGATGGCGATCCAAACCTCGCTTGGAAGGCATCGTTCGAAGCGGGTTCCCAGGCCGATGAGGTTCAATTGGGCGCCGCCGGAAAAAGCACCGTATTCAGGCCTTACTCAACTCCCGGAGGTGCATGGAATGGAACCCCTCCCGAAGCGGGAACCATACCTTTGCCGCTGTGGACCGCAATCGCGTATGCCCGCCAAACTAACACTCAAGTCGCGTCCTTTTTTCAAGCGAGCGGTACAAAAGTCCTCACCCAAGCGTGGTACTATGAGGACGGGGGCCTGAGCCTCGCGTTGCCCACGGGCCAAAGCCATTGGAAACTCACGTTTGAGGGCAGCACTCGGAAAATCGAGTTCCAAGTGGACGCGGACAAGTGGGGCTCCGCGCTACCGCCCGCAGTCCATTCTCGCACAATGATGACCGGGGATCAGCCCAATCCCGGATTCAATTCAACTTTGTATCCTGCGCGCCTCATGGTTCCAATCGAGCAAGCGTACCAGATATGCAACCGCACCTTCCCGGGTCAGGTGTTTCTTCATTACGTTGACGAGGGAAAAGCTGCCCTTTTGACGGTCGCTGGTGTCCAAGAACCAGGACAAACCACCTACTCATGCTTCAACGGCAGCGTTCCCGATTTCTCCAATGTCCAATTGGACGCCGTTCAAGGCACCTTCAAAGCACTTCCCCCGGCCGCAGGCGGCTTGTTCTAAGGCCATCTTCCGGATTTTAGGGTGCTGTTCCATAACCGGAGCAACCGGGAGGGTCGTGGAACGCAGCCCTACCCCCCGGGTGCGTTCCACGGGCCGCGACCGTGACCTTCAGCATCGACCCCGACGGCGGGATTCGTCTGCACAAGCTCTCCTTGTCCATCGCCCCCCGGCCTCCACTACAGCCATATGGAGCCGGAAGCTCAGGCCCTCATGGCATGGAGAAAGGCTGACCGGATGGAGCCCCGGTTGGTCGACCAGCACTGCCGTGTGGTCCTGCCCCTCCGGGTCAAGCAGCGCCTTGGCGTTGGCCCCGGCAGCCACGTCGTCTTCCAACACGCTCCGGATGGCCGGATTTACATCGTGAAGGTCCAGATGACCTTTGAAAAACCGGCTCCGCTTCCATGAGGGCAGTCCCCTGTTGCACCAGGGGACTTAGGACGGCCCTCGTGGAACGCACCCCTACCCCCCGTCACGCTCATATACAAGTCCCTTGTCGGCGAGCCTGCTCATGTCACTCTGGCAGGGAACCTCCGTCCGCAAGCCCACCGGCGGCCGCCTCATCGTCGCCCGCAAGAAGCGCCGCTTCGAGGTCGCCCCCGAGGACGCCGAGACGAAGCTCGGCGACCACACCCAGAAGCTCATCCGCACGAAGGGTGCCAGCCAGAAGGTGAAGCTCCTCTCCACGAGCACCATCAACGTGATGGACCAGAAGACGGGCAAGGCGAAGAAGGCCACCATCAAGACGGTGACCGAGAACCCGGCCAACATCCACTACGTGCGCCGCAACATCCTCACGAAGGGCGCCGTCGTGGACACGGACCTCGGGAAGGTCAAGGTCACGTCGCGCCCCGGCCAGTCCGGCACCTTGTCCGGCATCCTCGTCAAGTAGGCCTCGCCATGGTCTCGAAGGGGGCCGAGCGGTTCGTCCTCTACCCGCGCTACTTCGACGCCAAGTTGAGCCGCGCCGACGGCCGCCGTGTCGCCGAGTCCCTCGCCGTGAAGGCCCCCGACGCGGCCTGGATCGAGAACGCGGCGCGCAAGCTCGGCCTCGAGCCGCAGGTCGAGGAGAAGAAGGCGCACTCCGCGGTACCGTTCGAGAAGGGCGGCCGCGTACTCGTTGCGAAGAAGGGCTCGAAGGAGGCCGTCATCCGCATGGTGGCGGAACGGATGCGCGCCGCGCAGGACGCGCGCAGCAGCGAATAGGCCCGCGGTTTTCAGCGCCAACGCCTGCACCACTTTCACCCCCGCTCCCGCCCCTCTTTATCCCTGGAGGGACTGGGCCGACCGGGATGCCTGCCTACTGCCCGACGTGCAAGGGCATCATGCGCCCGCAGCATGGCGCCTTGGTCTGCATCCGCTGCGCTGCGCAGGGCCGCGCCCGCACCGTAATGGCGGGCGGCCGGCGTATCTCCCTTGCCCAAGGCCAGCAGGGGCTCGGTCTGCAGCAAATCCCGCAGACTGCCGGCGGCGTGGACCCGACCCTCACACCGCAGCCGCCCAGCTGGAAGACGTCCCTGGAGGGGGCGCCGCACCCGCAGTTGGGGCTTTTCCCGCACGACACGGTCCGCGCAGGCCAGAAGCGCTTCGCCCGCGACGTCGCCATCGCCGTGCAGTCGGGCAAACACCTCGTTGCGCACGCGCCGACGGGCATCGGCAAGACCGCCGCGAGTCTCGCACCCGCGCTGGAGCACGCCCTCGCCGCCGGCAAGACGGTCCTGTTCCTCACGAGCCGGCAGAGCCAGCACCGCATCGCCGTCGAGACCCTGCGTTCCATCGCCGACCGCCGCGGTGTATCGATCCCGCTCGTGGACCTCGTGTCGAAGCGCGACATGTGCCTCCGGAGCGAGGCCGCCGACATGCATCCGGCGCGCTTCGGCGACTTCTGCGCCTCCGAGACCCGCAACAAGACATGCCGCTACATCGGTGAAGTGGACGACGCAACACTGCGCAACGTGCGGAACGGTGTCTTGCACGTCGAGGAGCTCATGCACGTCTCCAAGAAAGCCGGGCTCTGCCCGCACCTCGTGGCCCTCGCGGCAGCACCCACGGCGAAGGTCATCGTCGCCGACTACAACCACCTCTTCAGCGACATCCGCGAGCAGTCGCTGCAGCGCCTGGGCCTCAGCCTCGACAAGCTCATCCTCATCGTAGATGAGGCGCACAACCTTCCCGACCGCATCCGGCAGGGGCATACCCATCGCGTGACACCGTTCCTGCTCGACCTCGTCGGCGCCGAGGCCGCGGGGCAGAAGGCGACGGGCGTCGAGCGCGACGTGGACTGCCTGCGCGCCGCCTTCGCCCGCCTCGCCGCAACAGCCGAGAAGGAAGGCAAGGCGCAGGACGCACTCTCCGGCGACGCCCGGCGCGCAGTGCTCGACGAGGCGCAACTGCACGCCGCCTTCGAGGCCGAGCGGGTGAAAGGGCTGCTTGCGACGCAACGCACCCTCGTCGATGTCGTGGCCGACCTCAACAAGCTCGCCGTCAAGCTTCGCAAGGGGACGGAGACGGAGGTGAACGCGGAGAAGCTCGCCGAGGCGCTCGAGGTGCTCGCGCACCACCAGACCGATGTGATCGTCTCCGACATGCGCATGCCGGGCATGGATGGCGCGCAGCTGCTCACGCAGGTCATGGCGTTGAGTCCGCAGACTCTGCGTATG
>JBHEMF010000077.1:0-7090 GCA_046352665.1 Thermoplasmatota archaeon | reverse complement strand
GTCCATCTCAGCGCCATGAAGGTGCAGGAGAAAGCGCGCAAGATCGCCGCTCACCTGCTCGAGGCGGCGGAGGGCGACGTCGTCTACGAGAATGGCAAGGCCTTCGTGAAAGGCACGGTGGCGGAATCGGCTCCGGTGATCCCTGTCTCCGCCCACCATGACGTGAACATCAGCGCCCTCATCGAGGCGATCGAGCGCACCATCCCGACGCCCAAGCACGACCCGAAGGCCGACCCGGTGCTCCTCGTGGCCCGCAGCTTCGACATCAACAAGCCCGGCACGCGGCCCGACAAGCTGCGCGGCGGCGTCCTCGGCGGCAGCCTGAGCCGCGGCAGCCTCCGTCTCGGCGACGAGATCGAGGTGGTCCCCGGCCTGCGCGTCGAGCAGGGCGACAAAGTGACCTACGTCCCGCTCAAGTCCAAGATCGTGAGCCTGTTCTGCGGCACGGAGCCCGTGCAGCGCGCCGGCCCCGGCGGCCTCATCGCCGTCGGCACGGAGCTGGACCCCAGCGTCACGAAGGCTGACAACCTCGTCGGGCGCGCCGTGGGCCACCCCGGCAAGCTTCCGAAGTCCATCGACCGCATCGCAATGGACGTCCACCTGCTCGACCGCGTGGTCGGCGTGTCCGACACGGAGGAGGCCGTCGTGGAGCCCATCAAGATCAAGGAGCCGCTCATGCTGAACGTCGGCACCGCCACCACGGTCGGCATGGTGCTGAAGTCGGTGAACAACGTCGTGGAGGCGGCGCTCAAGCTGCCCGTGGCGGCCGAGCCGAACGCACGCATCGCCGTGAGCCGGCGCGTCGGCGGCCGCTGGCGGCTCATCGGCTACGGTGTGCTGAAGGCTTGACCATCGTCGTCCTCGACACCAACGCCCTGCTCCTACCATTCACGGAGGGCACCCGCATCGAGGATGGCCTCGAGGCCCTGTTCGACGAGGTCGAGATGGTGGTCCCGGCCTGCGTCAAGTCCGAGCTGGAGCAGATCTCGCGCGGCAAGAGCAACGTCGCGCGCCACGCCAAGGCGGCGCTGAAGCTCTGCGCGAATTTCCGTGCCGAGGCCACGAAGTACACGGGCGACGACGGCATCCTGGAGCTCGCCCGCCGGCTGCGTGCCACGATCCTCACCAACGACCGCATCCTGCAATCGGAGGCCGCGAAGTCGGGACTCCAGGTCGTGGTGGCGCGCGAGCACGGCCGGCTTGCGCTCATGAAGAGCGGCAGTTAGGACGCGTCCGCGAACGTGATCACGTGGCCACAGGCAGATGTACTCCGTCGAGCCCCGGTTCGCCCATGCCGAGGAACGTCATGTCTCGCGTGTCCATCACGCCGCGGCGCGACTCGAAGCCCTCGCCGGCGCACCACATACACTTGAGGCGGCGCCCCAGGACCGCGAAACCGCCGGAGTCCTGATCCCCGCGCTCCATGCTACGCCTTGGCCTTCTCTTTGGATTTGGCCTTGATGCGCTTCATCGAGAACAAGCCCTCGCGCTCCATCTCCTCGAGCCGCAGGGCGATGAACGACTTGATCTCGTCGAGTTCCGGGAGGACCTTGAACTCGAGGGCGTTGACACGACGCTTCGTCTTCTCGACCTCGTCGAGGAGGCGCTTGATGGCGGTCTCCAACTCGGCCGCGACGATGATCTGCTCGACCAGGGCCTCGAAGGAGCCGACGGCCTCGTCGATAGCGGGGCTCGTACCCACCAGGCCGTAGCCGCGCTCGGAGAGCGGGTGCCGGACCGAGGAGGCCGTGATCTTGGGGACGCGGACACCCATGATGTTGTGCTCATTCAGGGTCACCTTGGGGGGCTGGCTCACGGTGTACGCGACGCTGCGGACGGTGATGGCGCCCTCGACGGCGGCTGCGACCTGGATGGACTCCTGGGCGGCGGCGTAGCGCTTCACGAGGTCGGCGCGCAGGGACTTCACCTTCGGCAGGATGGCGAAGATCTCGTACATGAGGCCGTCCCGCTTCTTCTTGAGCAGGTTGTAGCCCGACTTGGAGAGCGCGATTTTGCGCTTCACGTTGATGAGCTCGCTCCGCGTCGGCGTGACGTTCTGGGCGGGCATGGGCCGCGCGACAGGAGGGGTCGCAATAAACCCTTGGAGGGTACCCACTTCGGCTACAACCCTGAAGAAGCTTGGGCGGATGGTGCCGGCATGGCCCTGCGCCACGTGGTTGGATGCCTGCTTGCGACTGCCCTGCTGTTCGGCCTCACCCCGGCAGCCGCGACCATCGACCCCGGCGTCGTGGGGAACGGCTGCGTCCTCCGGTCGCACTACCACGTAGGGAACGCCGACATCTACACGGTCTTCCCCGACATGGTCTGCGTCGTGACCGACTACCAGTCGGGCACGGGCCTCTCGTACACCGGCATCGACGTCCTCGGCTACGTCGGCCTCGTGAACCTGCACGTGAACGTCGGCCCCACGCTGGACCTCACGGTGCTCGGCTTCGGCACCACGAGCCCTTGCGACCTGTACCCCATCGTGTCCGGGGTCACCTGCACCTCGAACGGGCCTGCCACCGCCGTGTACAAGGTGAGCCGCAGCGATGCGCTACTCTGCACCGTCAAGGTCTCGCTCACCGTCTATAGCTACGAAAACGACGAGTCGCAGCCGCACTGGGGCGCGCAGAACGTCCCGGCCGCAGGGCCCTGCTAGCCGGTCATTTCGACGACGCCTCTAGTTCCGGGGCTGGCGTGGGACACGGCCATCATGGGTGATTCTATCGGCCGCGCCGGATGACGGGTTGTCGCATCATCAGCCGAGGACCCTTCCGCAATACTCTAGAACCCCCCCTCGTGTCGGCGCCCGACAGATGTTCCTCTACGAACTCATCCGCAAGGAAACCAAGGGGGAGGCAGACTTCCCCGTCGTCGGCATCCAGGCCCGCCTCGCCGTGAGCGTGGACTTCGGCGCGCTGGACGTCCCGCCCAAGGCGCGCCGGCGGCTTGCCGCCCAGGCGCTGCGCGACATCCTTGCCAACATGGACGAGGAGGAGCTCGTCGCCGCCAACCCGAGCCAGTTCCTCACCCCCGAGCCGCCGGTGTCGATCCCCGACGTGACACCGCGCCGCCACGACCAGTGGCTGCAGCCCAACGGCCTCGACCTGCGCATCGTGAAGTCGGCGCACCGCATCATCGCCGAGGTCGCCGAGAAAGGCGTCTCCGGCCGCGTCGTCCTTGCCTCCGAGCTCGTCGGCTCCATCGGCCTCTCGGCCCCCACGATCGGCAGGCTCCTGCGCGACGGCGAGTCGGCCAACGACTACCTGAAGCAGTTCGTCACCATCACGCCCACGGGGCGGACCAAGGCGCTGGACCTCACGCCCGCGGGGCGGCTCCTGGCAAGCAAGATCCGTGCGGGCTCCGTTCCGGTCTGAAGCTGCCGGATTGGCACGTGTTTTCGCGGCGGGGCGGGCTTGGCCGGCGTGCCCGTCTGGAGCGTCGGCTACGAAGGCCACACGCCGGAGTCGTTCCTTGCGCTCCTGCAGCGCGCGGGCGTGAACGCGTTGGCCGACGTGCGCGAGCGGCCCCAAAGCCGCAAGAAGGGCTTCGGGAAGAGGTCACTCGAAGCGTTCCTTCTGGAGCACGGCATCGGCTACGTCCACCTCAAGGACCTGGGCGCCCCGGCCGACGTCAGGCACGAATACCATGCCACGCACGACACGGATGCTTTCCGCGCTGCGTACCGCCATCACCTCGACGGGCAGCGCGTCGCACTCGACCAGCTGGAGTCGCTCGCCCAGCGCAGACGCACGGCGATGATGTGCCTGGAGCAGGACGCATCGGAATGCCACCGTCGGGTCCTGGCCGAGCGGCTGCGTGAAGACGGCGTCGAGGTGATCGAGTTGCAAGACGAGCAGCAGTAGTTCCGGCCGCCTCCCGCGAGCGTTTACGGCGGGAGCGCTGATGCCCACGCATGCGCCCCAACCTCACCGTCGTGACCCTGGGCGTCGCGGACCTGCGCCGCAGCCACGACTTCTACGTCCGCCGGCTCGGTTGGCCCACGGAAAGCAAGCTGGAGGACGGCGTCCTCTTCCTCCGCCTCCATGGCATCGTGCTGGCGCTGTGGAGCCGGGAGCTCCTCGCAAAGGACATCGGCGTCGCCGACGGCGGCGGCAGCTTCGGCGGTACGACACTCGCCCATAACGCCCAGGACCGCGCCGAGGTGGACAAGGCCATGGCCGAGGCGAAGGCGGCGGGGGCCCGCATCCTGAAGCCAGCCCAAGAGACGTTCTGGGGCGGCTACTCCGGGTACTGGGCCGACCCCGACGGCCACGTCTGGGAGGTCGCGTGGAACCCGCATTGGCGGCTGCGCGACGACGGGACCGTGGCGTAGCGCGAGGGCGCCGTTGGCCACGGCAGCCTGGCCTTTGCCGGACGCCAGGCCATCAGGTATTAGCGTCCCGCGGCCATCGAGGCGGCATGCCCACCACAGCGCTCGTCACCGGCGGAACGTCTGGCATCGGCAAGGCCATCGCCAAGGGGCTTGCCCGATCCGGCGTGAAGGTCGTCCTACTCGTACGCAGCAAGGAGCGCGGTGCAGCGGCCGCCGCCGACATCCATGCCGCCGTCCCCGGCGCCAGCGTGGACCTCGTCCAGGGCGACCTGGCGTCGCTGCGGTCCGTCCGCCGGGCCGCGGCGGAAGTGGCGAAACGGCACAAGGGGCTGGACCTCCTCGTGCAGAGCGCCGGCGTCTTCCTGCCCGACCGCACCGTCACCGAGGACGGCATCGAGGCCACGTTCGCCGCGAACCACCTCGGCCACTTCCTGCTCACGAACCTGCTCCTGCCCACCCTGAAGGCGAACGCGCCGGCCCGCATCGTCACCGTGGCGTCGCGGTACGGCAGGACCGCCATCGACTTCGACGACCTCAACTTCGAGAAGCGGAAGTTCTCCTACCTCAAGGCGGTCCCGCCGAGCAAACTCGCCCAAGTGCTCTTCACGCAGGAGCTCGCCGATCGCCTCGCCGGCACCGGTGTCGTCGCCAACGCAATCCATCCCGGTCTCGTCTCCAAGACGCACCTCCTGAAGGGGACGGGCGGCTTCTTACGCTGGGTCACGGACACCGTCGGCAAGACCCCCGAGGTGGGCGCCGACACGGCCCTTTGGCTCGCCACGGCAACGGAGGCGGCCAACGAGACGGGCGGCCTGTGGGCCAAACGCAAGCGCCTCAAGACGCCGGGGCAGGGCTCCGACCCAGCCGCCCGCCGCCGCCTCTGGGAGGAGTCGGAGCGCCTCGCAGGCATCGAACGCGTCGTCACGGCCTGACGCAATGGTTCGGGAAACGCCGAACCTCCTCGCACGTTTCAACCGCCGGCGCCACGCTCCCGGCCGCATGGTCCGCCTCGCTGCGCTGCTTGCCCTTGCCCTCACCCTCTCCGCCCCGGTCGCGGCCGCGACGTCGGGCCTCACCGCCGGCGACATGGACGACCACCTCAACTGGACGCATTACCTCGGCTACACGGCCCGCACGCTCGACGGCAGCCCGCTCCTGCCCGACCTTGCCCTGTCCGACCGTGTCACCCTGCGCATCCAGGACGCGGCCGGCCACCCTGTGCCGTTCGCGCAGGTCGTCGTGACCGACGGTGAAGGCGCATCCGTGAGCCTCGTGGCCGGCGCGGACGGCATCGTCCGACTCTTCCCCGGCTTCGACGGGCTGGCGGCCGGCGGCCTCACGGTGCGCCCCGCAGACGACGTCCAGGCGTCGGGCGTCGCCATCGACCTCGGGGCGGAAGGGCGCATCGCCGCCGCCACGTGCGAGGCGCGCCCGGCGCCGACCGCCATCGACCTCATGTTCGTGGTCGATGCCACCGGCAGCATGTCCGACGAGCTGCAGTACCTCACGAAGGAGATCTCCGGCATCGTGGGCCAGGTCGCGGCATCCTACCCCAACGCAGACCTGCGCTTCGGCCTCACCGTCTATCGCGACCACGGCGACGAGTACGTCGTGAAGGCCCTCGGCTTCACGCCGAGCCTGCAGACGATGCAGGACCGCCTG
This sequence comes from Thermoplasmatota archaeon, assembly GCA_046352665.1. Lineage (GTDB taxonomy): Archaea > Thermoplasmatota > E2 > JACPAO01 > JAHFTW01 > JAHFTW01. Next base: position 1,089 of record JBHEMF010000077.1, on the reverse strand, counting down.
GCCGAGCAGCGCGCCGGCGGCGGCGGGGACTACCCCGAGGCGATGGAGGAGGCGCTCGCCGCCGCCGTGCACGCGGACTGGCGGGGCGGCGCCACGTCGCGCCTCATGTTCCTCGTCGCCGACGCGCCGCCGCACGAGCACGGCTACGGCGCCTTCATCGACGGCGTCCGCGAGGCGCGCGGCAAAGGCATCCACGTCGAGCCCGTCGGTGCCAGCGGCGTCGGCAACGAGGCGGAGTACCTCATGCGCGCCGCAGCGGTCCTGACACAGGGCCGCTACGTCTTCCTCACGGACGACTCGGGTGTGGGCAACAGCCACGCCGAGCCGCACGTGAAGTGCTACCTCGTGACAGAGCTGAGCGACCTCCTCGTCCGCATCGTGGGCAGCGAGTTCACCGGCACCCGCATCGAGGCGGCACCTGGCGACGTCATCCGGCGCGTGGGGGCCTACGACCACGGCGCGTGCCTGGCCGGCGACGACGGGCAAGAGCAGGTCGTCGGACAGGAGCAACCGGTTGCCGGCACCGCGGGCACCGCAGGTGGCGCGGGCGGGGCGGGCAGTCCAGCCGAAAGCCCCGTGGCGCGCAGCACCGACAGCGGCGACTCCGACCTATACGCAGTCAGCCATGACGGGGCCGCCGACAGTGTGCGGGTAAGTTGGAGCGAGGCGTCGGGGGCAGCGACGGGGACTGGCCCAGCCTTGCCGGCACCCGCGACCGGCGCCTCGACCAAGGCGACGCCAGGCTTGGAACCCATGTGGACCGTTGCGGCACTTGCGGTCTTCGCCGCGTTCCGGTCGCGCAGGGCCCCATAGTCGGTTCTTCGCGAGGTGGAAACCACGAAAATTGCACGAATTGCACGAAGCCGGACGCAAGCGCTTCGTGAGATTCGTGAAATTCGTGGTTCAAGCGGTGCGTCAAAGCGCCCCCGCCCTCCGCGCCCTTGAAATAGGGCCAGGCTTCAGCCCGGAATGCCCTCCATCCCTGTGCGCCCGCCGGCTCGCCGTGTGGACGACTAACAGGAGACCGCGAAAGCGGAAAACGGGTCGGAGACACCACACATGGCACAGACCATCGAGACCGTCGTTGAC
>JBHEMF010000076.1:0-7100 GCA_046352665.1 Thermoplasmatota archaeon | reverse complement strand
GAGTGACGCTGCCAATCTGTCCACAATCGTGAGCGCTTCGCCGGCAGCGCCGCGGCGGGCAGGGCAGCCGCCATGCCGGGCCGGAGAGCCCCCGTCTTCACGGCAGCGAGCGCCAGGCATGCCTGGCCGTGCAGGTAATGCGCCTCCACGAGGTCAGGCTCGCCCTGCAGGACGCGCTCGGCGTCGTACGCGGCGGCCAGGTAGTTGCCAAGCGAGAGGAGCGCCAAGCCGCGGCGCAGCACAAGTTCTGGTGTCGCGCCGTAGCAGTTGATCTTCGCCTGCACGGCGGCGAGGCAGCCGAACGCCGCCGCATAGTCGAAGTCCGGTGGGGGAACATGCGGCTGCAGCCCCGACTCGGCCGTGACCCGCGGCGGCTCGCGGTCCTTCGGTGGCGTCCTTTGCATGGGAAACGCTCGGTCCCGCCGCACATTAACGCTTGGTGGCTCGGCTTGTGCCCAGGGGAAAGGCTATGCCCGCGTGCACGGGGTCGCCCTTCCCTGCGCCGTCCCCGGCAAACGCCGTGGGAGGTTGGCAGCCACGCGGGCAGGCGGCTGCTCAGTACACTTCGAACAGCAGGGCGAAGCCTTGGCCGCCGCCCACGCACATGGTCTCTACGGCGAGGCCGCCGCCTTTCTTGCCGAGGTTGTTCAGGATGTGGGCCGCGATGCGGGCCCCCGTGGCTCCCAGGGGGTGGCCGAGGGCGATGGCGCCGCCGTTGGGGTTCACGATGTCCTCGGGGACGCCGAGGGCGCGGATGGAGGCGAGCACCTGGCTTGCGAAGGCCTCGTTGATCTCGAACTGGTCCACGTCCTCCAGTTTGACCCCGGTCTGCTTGAGGAGCTTCTGCACGGCCGGGATGGGCCCGATGCCCATGACCTCGGGGGCCACACCGGCCACGGCGGCCCCGAGGATGCGCGCCTTGGGCTCGAGGCCGTGCTCCTCCGCGAACCTGGCGCTCGTGACCAGGCTCATGGCAGCGCCATCCGACATCTGGCTCGCGTTCCCCGCCGTCACCATGCCGTCGGCCTTGAATGCGGGCTTGAGCGCCCGCGTCGCCTCCAGCGTGGACCCGGCCCGGATGCCCTCGTCGCGGGAGACCGTGACGGGTTTGCCTGCGGCGTCCGGCACCGTGACGGGGACGATCTCGGCGTCGAAGAGGCCAGACTTCTGCGCGGCCTCGGCGCGGTTGTGGCTGCGCACTCCCCAGCGGTCCATGTCCTCGCGGGGCACGTTGTAGCGCGACGCGACCTCCTCCGCCGTGATGCCCATGGCGTTGTAGTACGACTGCCGGACTTTCCACATCCGGGGGTTCACGTACATCTCCGGCGTCATGCCGACCATCGGGATGAGGCTCATGGTCTCGACGCCGCCCGCCACGAAGCAGTCGTTCCAGCCCTCCTCGATCGTTGCGTGGGCGAGGGCCATGGCGTAGGCGCTGGAGCTGCAGAACCGGTTGATGGTGGCGGCCCCCGACTCGTCCGGAAGCCCTGCAAGGAGTGCCACCTGCCGGGCCACGTTGTAGCCCTGCGGCCCCTCCGTCATGGCGCACCCGACGAGGACGTCCTCGACGAGCCGGGGTGCCAGCTTCGTGCGCGCGAGCAATCCCTCGATGCACCAGGCGCCAAGGTCGTCGCTGCGGGTCTTCGCGAAGGCGCCCTTGAAGGCGCGGCCGATGGGCGTGCGCACGGCGTCGATCACGACGGCTTCGGGCTTCATGGCATGCGCCACCGTCCGTGCGGATTAAGGGGTTGGGTAGCGGGTCGGTGCTGCACCTGCAGCGGCGTGTGGGAGGCCTGGGATTTGAGGATGGGTGGATCTGCGATTTCGTGTTCATTCGCGGCCACTACGCGCCGGAACCACCGATTGCACCCATTGCAACGATGGCACCGGAACGACGTGTGTTTGCGACGTCCAGAGAAAGGGCCACCGTTCCGACGACGGCGACTTGCTGGCTGGCCCTCAATGGCGGCCTGGGAGGGAGTCCAGTGAGTGGAACGAATTGCCAATTTTCGGTTCATGCACTCACTGGTCTCCCAGGCCGCCCGACAAATGAGTCACCAATGCAGGAGGTTCGGGCGCTGAAGTGGACGACGTCGTCGGACTGCAGGAACCTGTCGCTACTCGGCGTGTAGCAGATTGAAGCGCGATTCCGCATGTTCCGTGGTTTCCGTGGCTAGCGAACGTCGTCGTTTCGCAGGCACCGGGTCCCGACGCCTAGAAGATGCGCGTTGGGCTCATCGTCGGACTGTCGCTTCTAGCGTCTTGCCGATGGGCGCCGGCTCCCCAGACCGGAGCCACTCCCCGAATGCATGCCACTGCTCCAGGTACTTCGCCTTCCACTTCTGCCGGTAGATGATGGCGGCCGGGTGGAGGCTCACCCAGACCGGGACGCCCTGCGGCCCTTCGAGGAAGGTGCCGGGCAATGCTGCAAAGCCCTCCGGCATCTCGCCGAGGAGCCCGTGCAGGCCGTGCCGCCCCAGGGCGACGATGACACGTGGGCGAAGGGCCGCCACTTGCGCCAGGAGGTAGGGCCGGCATGCTTCTTTCTCCGCCGGCGTGGGGTCGCGGTTGCCGGGCGGGCGGCACTTGTTGATGCTCGTCACGAAGGCTTCGGCGCGGTCGATGCCGGCGGCAGCAAGGGCGAGGTCCAGGTTCTTGCCGGCGGCCCCCACGAAGGGGCGCCCGGTCTCGTCCTCCTTGCGGCCCGGCGCCTCGCCCACCAGCATGAGGCCGGACTTGCCCGTGCCTTCGCCGGGGACGGCCATCGTGCGCGTCTCGCACAGGCCACAGAGACGGCAGACCCGGACCTGGGCCGCGATGGCGTCGAGCCGGCCTGCGTCGGGCACTGCCGTCTCCACACCTCGCGGCTCAAAAGCGGTTGCCCTGCTCGGCCCCGGCGTCCTGTGCGGGGCGACCCGGAGCTAGTTGAGGGCTTCCGGGACGATGGTGCCCGTGCAGCCCGGCGTGAAGAAGCAGTCGAGGTCCGGCCACTGCGCACGGTCCGCCACGGTGTCGAAGGGGACGTCGGCGTGGATTGCGCCCTGGCCGTGGCAGGTGTAGCAGCGCATGACGCCGTCCGCAACGACGTCGGCCTGCACCGCCAAGGTGGCGCGCATGGCTTGCCGTTGCCGCGTAGACGACTAGGCACATTGTCCGTGGCTGGCTGACAGACAACTCAAGGTGTGGCGGGGTGGAACAGGCCGGCGTCGCTTGCCACGACGTGGTCGAAGGCGAACCAGAGGTAAGGCTCGAAGCTCCGCGCCACGGCGGCCTCCGCCTTGGTGGTGGTGGCCGCGTCGAGGACCTCGTCGAAGTCGGCCTCCTCGCCCGCCCAGGCGTACCGGGTCAATCCAGCACGGGGGCGCCGTCCAGGAAGGGCTGCCACGTCCCGGGCGCCCGCATCTGGCCCGCCGTGCCATCGACGGTGACGTTGAACGAGCTCTCGCCGGGCGGCGGCAGGACCGTGGCGTTGCCGCCGGCTGGGACCTGCACGGTCGTCGCCGGGACCCAATGGGAGCCCTGCAGCAGGAGTGTGCCTTGCGGCACGCCCACGGCGACGGCGCTTGCGCCCTCGTTGGCAAGGCGGGAGAGCGCTCCCGGTGCGTACGCGACATGCAGGTCGCCGAAGGTCGCATGGGTGAAGCCGTCGGCTGCCACGGGGGCGGGCTCCTCGTGGACGGGAGCGGAGATGCAGCCCGCGACGGCGAGGGCCGCCGCGAGTGCAGCGAAGCGGTGCATGGGTTCCACCAGGAGTGGCTCCCCTCTTGAAGCCCGCGGCGGCAAGCCTTACGCCCGCTCGCCCTGCCGGGGGCGTGGACCGCGTCGCCGCCGTTGCTGCCTTGGCCCTGCTCGTCGCCGCCGGGCTCGCGGCGTGCGCAGCCCCCGACCTCACCCTCCCGTCGAGCCCGACGAGCCCGGCACCTCCGCCAAAGGTCCGCTTCCTGGCCTTCGGCGACGCCGGCACCGGTGCCCCGCAGCAGGCGGCCGTCGCGGCGGCGATGGCGAAGGTGTGCGCCGAGCTGGGCTGCGACTTCGCCTTGGATCTCGGCGACAACATCTATGAGGCCGGCGCATCGCGCGCCGACGACCCGCAGTTCGACACGAAATTCGAACGCCCCTACGCCAACCTGACCATCCCCGTCTGGCTTGTGCTCGGCAACCACGACAACGGCGACCCCGGCGAGAGCCCCATGGCCGGCCTGGGCGCTTGGTACCAGACGGGCAACAACGAGGTCGCCTACTCGGCCCGCACCGACCGCGCCTCCGACAAGTGGCACATGCCGGCGCGTTACTACAACGTGAGCGCCGAAGGTGTGGTCGATTTCCTCGCCCTCGACACGAACACGCTCGTCTATGAGGACCTCCCGGTGCCGCCGGACCTCAAGGCCAAGGTGCGCGAGCAGACGGACTGGGTGGACGGCGCCGTGGCGGCCGCGAAGTCACCGTGGCGCATCGCGCTGGGCCACCATCCCTACGTCTCCAACGGCCCGCACGGCAACGCGGGCAGCTACGACGGCAAGCCCGGCGTCCCCGGCCTCTCCGGCGACTACCTGAAGCAGTTCTTCGAGGCGCACCTGTGCGGCAAGATCGACGTGTACCTCTCCGGCCACGACCATGACCTCGAGTGGCTCGACCCGGTGGCGTCCTGCGGGCACACGGAATTCGTCGTAAGCGGCGGGGGCGGCGCCGACACGTACCCTCTCTCCGGTTCCGGCCCGACGCGGTTCCAGGCGCAGACCTTCGGCTTCTGGTGGTTCGAGGCCACCCCGCAGGCGCTCCGCCTCACGGCCTTCGACGGCAAGGGCAACGTCCTGCACGAAGCCATCCTGCCGCACGCCTAGGGGGCCTGCGCGCCTCTGGCTGCTGTCCCCGGCCATCTCGAATCGGCAGTCCCAAACATTCGAGGTTCCGCCTGCCACACGCAGGCGCCCGGTTCGGAGCCTTGGGAGGCCGAGTGCCGCAAGGTTTCCCAAGGCGCGGCGCGGCCATCAGGCTGCGTCTAGCAGTCCGACGGGCGTCTTCCGCTGAACCGTCCTGCTGTTCAGTATGGCTGCGGACGGCAAGGGCGCGCTCCGCGCGCCCCCCGAAGCATGACTTCAGGGCCATGCGCAGCACGGCGCCGTCGTCGGAACGATTGTGGCCCTTTCGCCAGCCCACTCAGGAATTTGGATATCCCTTCCCCGCTCATCCTAAAATCCCAGGCCTCCCACAGCCTACGCCGACCAAACGGTGCGCGAAGCACGGCCCATGTGCCATACGCCACCGCGCCGCTTAAGTGGCCGGCCCCACTGGCCGCATCCTCGCCAGCCCACGCTGGCGACCCGGGACAGGCGGGGACTAGGCGGGGAGGCTGGTCGCCCCCTTGGCACAAGACCACAACGGTGCTGCCGAACCCCCTGCCGTGGCGCCCGGGGTCCGCGACAAGCCTCCGTCTTACAGTGAAGCCTCGTCCCCCGAGGTCGGCGGCGGTGTTGCCGGTTTCCGGAAGGAAGACGGCGCACCCTCGCTGCGGGGACCGGGTCAGGCCCGGAAGGGAGCAGCCTCACCGCAAACGCCCGACGTTTGGGGGAGCACGGGGTGGAGGAAACCGGAGGGTTCAACTTGTCCGGGTCCCGGGAGTGCGCGGCAGGGCTCGTCCCCGCCCCCTAATGGTTCGGGGTTCGTGCTTTTTTCGCGGTCGGGTATGGGAGACCTGGGATGGATGACGTAGGATTTGCGATGCCATCGTTCCTGTGTTGACGGGCGACAGCCACCTCCGTTCCGACGGCGCCGGCCGGGTAGATGGTCCTAATGGATCGATCGGGACTCGGCGAAGCCACTCTTCGGAGCGGGGCGCAATCCTAGGGCGAGCGGCGTGTGGGAGGCCTGGGATTTGAGGATGGTTGGGGATTTGCGATGACATGACAAGTCGGCCGTCGTGTGGGAGACTTTGGGAGACCGGGGAGACTGGAAAAGGGGAACCTTAGAGGCGACGGCCGAGCACCGATTGCACCGAAATGACGCGGTGCTTGCGGCGTCCAGCGACAAGGCCAGAATCGTTCCGCCGGGACCCTGGCGGGCCCGGCATCTGCGCCGCCTCGCCTGCGGCTCGTCGGCTTTCCGACGGCGGCGGCGACGTCCTCCATCTGGCCCTCAATTACGTTGGATGCGATGTTGCTGCGTTGGGGCGTCTTCCCCGGCGGGGGCGAGCACGAGGCCCGAGCGGGAGCGAAGGGCGAGGCCGGGCCTGGCAAGATGAGCCCGCGCCACCGGCGCGGTGCGAATGCGGGGGCCTAGGGGAAGGACGCCGCACGAAGACTCTAGTCAAGCGGGGCATGATTGCCAAACCACCGATTCCTCCGATGAGTGGTGGTTCGGTGCAATCGGTGCCGGTGGTTCCTTCGGTTCGTGGCGGCGCCCGCCTCCCGCCTCGCTTGCGCCCGGCGGTTCGGCTGCCACACCCCGCCGGGCCGGGGCAACGCCCGGCCACGACGTGCCCGCCGTCCCATTTTCCGTGCTAAGAATTGGAGGCGGGTTCGGTCGCCGAAGTGGACGACGTCGTCGGACTGCAGGAACCCCTTCTAGCTGTTACGAACACCTGGACTGGAGAATCGCGCGACGTGTCAAGGTGTCATTCCAATTCCGTGCCTTCCGTGGATTCCGTGGCTCGGGCCGTCGTGCCATCATTGCACTGCCAGGCTCTCGAGCTCGACCCCGTTCACCGCCCCGAAGAACCGTCGCGTGACCTCCCAGTACCACTTCGCGTCGAGGATCTCGAACATCGTGTGGTTGCCCCACGGTGTGACGAGGGTCTGGATCTGGGGCTGGCCTTCGGCGTAGCGCTCCATGCGGCGCGCGTGGCGCACCGGGACGACGGGGTCGTCGATGGCGTGCACCATGAGCGCCGGACCGCGCATGAGGGGGACCTTCCACTTCGGGTTGGCAAGGTCGTACAGCTCGTCGGCGCCCTTCAGGCCGTTCACGCGCGCCACGTCCTCGAGGTACTCGTCGAAGCGGTTGTAGGCACCCATCGACTTCGCGGAAAGGAGCCGGCGGAAGACGCCCCACGCCGACGCGAACGGATGCCCCTTGGGCGGCTTCTCGCTGATGTAGGCCACGGC
>JBHEMF010000075.1:0-7103 GCA_046352665.1 Thermoplasmatota archaeon | reverse complement strand
AGCTTGGAGGACGACGTACCGAGCAGCTTCTCGAGTTGCAGTTCGACGACATCGGGCACCTTCGCCTTCAGGAACTCCTCCAGGATCACACCCACCGTGTACGACTTGCCGGCACCGGTCTTGGCGAGGACCGACAGATGCTTCTGTGCCAGGGTGTCCATGCTGAGGGCGACGGGGATGCGGCTGCCCTTCACGAAGCCCAGGTAGGCGCCCTCGTCGGCGGACTGCTCCAGGCCGAGGATGGTCGTGACGAGGCGGTCGTCGGCGGTGAGGACCGGTGTGCCGGCGCGGAAGGGGCTGCGGGGCGTCTGGACGCGGCCCTGCGCGTCCTGGTAGCCGATCACACGCACACCAGCGGTGAGCTGGTCGTCGGCGTCGGTGCCCTCGCCTTGCAGGGCCTCCTCGTAGCTCATGCGGCTGCGCCGGTTCACCGTGTCCACCTGCGCGAGGATGCGGTGCCCCTCGGCCTCGACCTCGACGTAATCCAGCCGCTTCAGGGTGGAGTCGGAGACGGCAATCTCGAAGCCCGTGCTCGCCACGTTGCCGTAGATGATGCCGACCTGGCGACGGGCCAAGTCAGGCCCTCCTGGTGACGGGGAGGCACAACAGAGGCGGCGCTACCATCCCATCTCTTGACTCCAAGAGGTGCTATTTCAGGGCTGGCAATCGTCCCGTCGAACCGGAGCCGCGACTAATGAAGCCGTCCAACGTAGACCATGAGTGCCGGGCATAGGCCCGCTGCGGCCAGGCCTTTCCTTTGGGTCTGGGGGGGTGCGTCTGCAGTTCCAGGTTCAACCTGCACCCGCGGTCGTCAAGCCGACCCGGCCGCCGCCACCAGTGCAAGGCACTGCGACGCCTGTTGACCTCGTCCGTGCCATACGGGCGCAATGGCTACCCTGCTGCGCGGCGACGCGAAAAGCCCGGCGGCCTTCGGGTAACTTTTCGAAACAACTGCTTCGCAACAGGTTCCTGCAGTTGTCCGACGTCGTCGGCATGCTCGACCGAACGGTCGATGGGAGGCAGGGGCGCGCTCCGCGCGCCCCACAAAATACGACGGCAGGGCCACAGCAAGGCGCCGCCGTCGTCGGACGATTGTGGCCCTGCGGCTCGGCGTGTCGGCGGTCGCCCCGGGTGTGATTCCTGCAACCTGAACTTCACGGCAAAGATGCCCGGTCCTCGGCTCCACCGGGGGGCGATCGAGGCTACGGCTTTTCGATGGTGCCCTTCGGCGGCAACTGCACGATTTGCAGCCAGTACTCGGTGAGGGACTTCACGACGGCAACGAACTGCTGGAAATCGACGGGCTTCTGGATGAAGGAGTTCACACCGAGGTCGTAGCTGCGGAAGATGTCCTCCTCCGCCTTCGACGTGGTGAGGATGACGACTGGGATGCGCCGGAGGTGCGGGTCGGACTTGATCTCCTTCAGGGCCTCGCGGCCGTCCTTGCGGGGCATGTTGAGGTCCAGGAGGATGAGGCCCGGGTCGGGGCTCTGGGTGCTGTCGGCGTACTTGCCTTTGCGGCGCAGGTAGTCGAGGAGCTCCTGGCCGTCCTTCACCCACCGCAGCTCGTTGGCGATGCGGTGGTCGGCGAAGACGTCGCGGGCGATCACGTAGTCGTCCTCGTCGTCCTCGGCCATGAGGATGACGGGCGTTGGTGCGTTGGGGGTCATGGGTTGGCTCCTGGGCCGCGGGGCGGCGCGCGCGGCAGTTCGACGGTGAAGGTGGCGCCGGCGCCGGGCGAGCTCGTGGCCCGCACGGAGCCGCCGTGGCGCTCGGCGATGCGCTGCACGATGGCGAGGCCGATGCCGGTGCCTTCGTACTTGGAGTCGCGGCCGTGCAGGCGCTGGAAGGGCAGGAAGATGCGCTCGGCCTGCTCCTGCTCGAAGCCGATGCCGTTGTCCGCGACGCGCAGGATGACGCGGAAGCTGCTGGGCGCCTCGGCCGTCACCTTCACGGCGGGCGGCTCGCCTTCCTTGTGGTACTTGAGGGCGTTGCCGATGAGGTTCTGCAGGAGCTGCCGCATCTGGATGGGGTCCGCCACCAGCGTGGGGAGGAGCCCGACCTCGACCTTGGCCTGGGTGGCTTGCAGGCGCGTCTCCAGGTCGCCAAGGACCTCCTGCGCCACGCGGCCGAGGTCCACTTCCTGGAACGGGTTGCCCTTCGTCGTGATGCGGGAATAGGCCAGAAGGTCGTCGATGAGGACACGCATGCGGGCGGCGGCACCCACCATGCGGGCGAGGTAGTCGCGGCCGCGCTCGTCCAGGACGCCGCGGTAGCCCTCCTGCAGGCGCGAGCCGAACGCCGTCACCTTGCGCAGGGGCTCCTGCAGGTCGTGGCTCGCGATGAAGGCGAAGTGCTCGAGGGCCTTGTTCGACTGCTCCAAGGCGGCCACCGTGCCGTAGAGCTTGCTGGCCGCGTCCTCCGCGATGGCCTCGGCCTCGAGGCGCGCCTTCTTTTCGCGTTCCAGCCTTCTCTGCAGCCGGACGTTTTCCTCGTCGCCGCTCACTTGGACACCTGGACGACGAGGACGCACTTGGCGTCGCCGCGGTTCATGCACTGCGTCTGCCGGACCGCGGCGCGCTCGCCGTAGTGGTCCGCGGCGCCCTCGATGAGGCCCTCGGCGAAGGCGCAGAGGTGGCGCTTGGATCGGTAGCCGATGTGGATCTCGTGGTCGCTTACCGTCGTGAAGTCGAAGTCCGGGACGTCGGCGCCGGGGTAGAACTTGCGCACGGCGGGGTGGATGACGTCGTTCAGGGTCAGAAGGAAAGGCAGCGTGCTGTTGTGCGGCGTGAAGAGCTGCGGGTAGCGCTCATGGAAGATGGGCATCGCCTTGCGGCCGAACCAGCGCACGATCTCGTCAGGGGTCTTGCCGAGGGCCTTCGAAGCGGCCGCGACGAGGGCGAGCAGTTGCGCGTCGTCGTAGTTGCCAAGCGCCGTGTAGGCGCCCTCGACGCCGGCGGCCTCGACGAGGGCGTCCCACGTGTCGGCGCCCAGCTCCTTCGTGACCACGGCCTCAAGGACGTTGAAGACGATGCCCTTCATGCTCGCCCGCAACCGCCGGGGCCGTTGATAATCCCGTTGGGCCGTCCGCGCGGGGCAGGCTGATGGTGAGCCTTGCGCCGCGGCCGGACTGGCCCGTCCCGGCCTTGAGCGTCCCGCCGTGCTGCTCGGCCACGGCGCGGGCGAAGAAGAGCCCCAGCCCGAATCCCGCCTCGGTCTGCGTGCGGGCGGCCTCAAGCTGCACGAAGGGCTCGAAGATGCGCTCCACGTCGGCGGCGGGGATGCCAGGGCCGTCGTCCTCCACTTCTGCGACGGCCGCTGCACCGACCGTGCGGACCTGCACGGCCACGGAGCCGCCGCGCGGCGTGAACCGGATGGCATTGTAGAGGAGGTGGCCGAAGAGCTCGTCGAGGCGCTCCGTGTCGCCCACGACCTCGGCGCCTGGGCCGTCCACGGCGAGTGTGAGCCCGGCGGCGTCGGCGCGTCCCCGCCAGTGCTCCACGGCGCGGCGTGCCACGTCCTCCAAGCGCACGCGGCTGCGTTCCAGGCGCACCATGCCGGCCTGCACGCGGGAGACCTTGAGGATGGCCTCGATGACCCCTTCCAGCCGCTGCGCGTTGCGTGCGGCCTTCTCCAGGGCGTCGTGGCGCACGCGGGGCTCCGTGCGGGCGTCCTGCAGGAGGTGGAGCGAGACCAGGAGCGGCGTCATGGGGGTCTGCAGCTCGTGGGCTGCAGTGTTGATGAACGTCGTCTTCATGGCGTCGAGGCGGGCGCGCTGGCGGAGCTCCTCCTCGCGGCGGCGCGCCTCCATGGCCTCCAGCTCGGTGCGCCGGCGCTCGACGGCGTAGCGGATGGAGCGCGCCACGAGCGATGCGTCGTACTGTCCCTTCACGAGGTAGTCCTGGGCGCCGGCGCGGAAAGCCTCCATGGCAAGCTCGTCGTCCTCGATGCCCGTGAAGACGACGATGGGGGCGGCACTTGCAGCGCGCAGTCTCTGCACGGTGGCGAAGCCGGAGCTGTCGGGCAGGTTGAGGTCGGTGAGGACGACGTCGGGGGCGTCGGCGAGTGCTAGGAGGGCGTCGCGCAGGGTCGCGGCGTGCCGGACGGTGAAACGGCCAGCGATGCCGCCGGTCAGGGCCTCGCGCGCAAGCATGGCATCCTCCTCGTCGTCCTCCAAGAGAAGGACGCGCAGGTCACCCGTTGCCGTCCGCATGGCCGTCCCGGCAGCCGGCGGGGCCGAGATAGTGCTTTCCGCTAGGCCGGCTGGAGCCGGGCCACGATGGCGGCGGCCTTGCGCCGCACCTCGTCGTCCACCGTCACGACGACGGCGCCTTGCCCAGGCATGCCGTACACGACCATGGCGCCGTCGGGGGCCTCGAGGAAACAGGGGATGCCGAGCAGGTCCTCCTCGCCGTCCACCGCCACGCGCACGGGGGACTCGGGCAGCCAGATCGCCCGCCGCACGGCGTCCCACGCTTCGCGCGTGATGGATCCCGCCGGGTTGCGCGCCGACAGGCCGACGCGGCCCCAGGCGCCAAGCTCGACGCGCCACTCGGCCTGGTCGGTCTTGCGCTGCGTGTGGTAGTCCACCAGGAACACCTTCGGCCGCAGCCCCATGCGCTTGCACGCGAGGCTCACGACGTCGCCGACGAGGAGGACCATGGGTGCGCCGGCGAGTGCCGCGCGCAGCCCGTCGTCCTGCACGATGGGCCCGAAGGGTTGGGCAAGCTCGGCGCGGAGCGCGTCGGGGAGCAGGTACGCCTTGGCCGGCCGCAGGTCGGGCCCGGCTGCGATGGAGGTCACTCCTGCGGCCCAAGGCCGGGCCAGGTGGCCTTCACGGCGCGCCAGGCGGCCTTTTCGGCGTGCCCTTCGCTGCAGCGCCAGCCGAAGTCCCCGTTGTAGGCGTCGAGGAAGGCCTTCTGCGCCTCGGGCGGGAGGGCCTTGGCGTCCTTGGGGAGGGTGGTGGCAGTGAGCATGGCGGGTGCCCGACCTTGGGGAGGGATAATGGCGTTTCGCATGGCGCAGACGGCGCCGCCCGCCGTCCTTACGCCGGCCGGGGCGCGGCGCCCTGGTCCAAGCTACCAGCGCGGCGCAGCGCTTGCAGCCAGACGGCAAGGCCCTCGTCGGCGTCCGCCTCCAGCCGCACGGCGGCCTGCGGGCCGAGGTCGCCAAGGTAGGCCCGCAGCCGCCCGGCAAGGTGCTCCCCCGCGGCCGGGTCCTCCACGAGGACCCGCATCGTCACGACGCCCGACTCGACGTGGCCCCATTGCAGGTCCAGGCCCGCCTCGTCGCAGAAGCGGGAGAAGGCGTTGAAGACCGCGTCGACGGGTGATGTGGGCACGTCGTAGGCGGCGAGCCACCCGGATTCCGAGGGCGGCCGGATCCAGCGGAAGGACGGATAGCTCGACTCGAAGAGCCGACCCAGCGCGTCCACCTCGTCGCGCGGCGAGCCACGGCCCATGCAAAGGAGGTGGTAGGCCTCGCCGGGAACCCGTGGCGGCCGCAGCGAGAAACTCTAGGCGCAGCCCGGGCTTGTCGCGCATGGATGCCGCCGCAGGCGTCGTCATGCGGGGGATCTCGACCACCAGGAACGTCGCCACGCCGCGGTACGCCCCGCGCATCGGAAAAGGCTGGTGGGACGGGGTTGGCCCTATGGGTTGCGCAAGCCCAACGCCTGGCGCAGGATGACGATGAGCAGCGTGGGGTCGAGGGGTTTGGTGAGGACCGTGAACCCGTCCACGGCGCTGCGTTCCATGAGGAACTGGTCGGGCGCCGAGGCCAAGGCGTACCGTGCGCTGCCGGGGCAGCGGACCGCCGCGGCGCGCAGGAACTCGGCGCCGTCCCCTTCCGGCATGCGGTAGTCGCTCACGATGACGTCCAGGTCTTCCCGCGCGACGAGCACCAAGGCCTCCGCAGGGCTGCTGGCGGTGAAGGCCCGGACCTCGGGCAATGCCGAGAGCACGTGGTGCACCAACGCGGCGCAGACGTCGGGGTCGTCGTCGACGAAGAGCACGCTGCCGCGGACCGTGGCGCCCTTCATGCGGAGGCCCCGCTTGCTGCCGGCGCCGCGGCCGCCGCGCCTTTGAGCAGGCGCACCACGAAGCGGGCGCCTTTGCCTGGGCCCTCGCTCTCGCACCGGATGGTGCCGCCGTGCGCCTCGACGATGCCGCGGCAGATGAAGAGGCCGAGGCCCGTGCCCGTGTGCTTTCCCTGCGGTGCCGAGCCCAACTGCGTGAAGGGCTCGAAGAGGCTGCCGAGGTCGTCCGCCGAGAGCCCTGGCCCCGTGTCCGCGACGGCAAATTCGACGGCAGCTTCGTCGGTCCGCAGGGAGACCGAGATGCGGCCGCCCGACGGGGTGAACTTGAGAGCGTTTCCCAGCAGGTTCGTCGTCACCTGGTCGATGCGGCGCGCGTCGGCCCGCACCTCGACCCCGTGCACGATGTCGCGCTCGATCCGGAGCCCCGCAACGTCTGCCTCGTCCTGCAGGGCGTCCAGGGCGGCGCCCACCTGCTGGCTGAGGTCGAAGGGCTGCGCATCGATGGCGAGGTGACCTGACTGCAGCCGTGCCGCGTCGAGAAGGTCGGCTAGGAAACCGGCCAGGCGCTCGACGGCGCGCTGGAGGATCGCCACCGCCTTGACGCGCTGCGGCGCTGCATCCTTCTCCAGCCCGTCTGCGAGGGTCGCGGCGCTGAGGCGCAACGGTGTCACGACGTTGTTCATGTCGTGCGCCACCATGCCGAGAAAGCGCGTCTTGAATTCGTTCGTCTCGGCCAGCCGGCGCCTCTCTTCGCGGGTGGCGACAAGCTGGAGCCGCTGCTCCTCCGCCTGGACACGGTCCGTGACGTCCTCGACGGTCCCGCTGAGCGTGACCGGCGTGCCTTGCCCATCGCGGCCCAGGACGTGGCCGCGGTGGCGATGCTGGCGCTGCTCGGCACGAACGACCACCATCCCCTCGGCGTCTTCGACGTCCTCGGCGTCCTCGCGGCCCTCCTCGTCGGCTATAGTTACGCCTCTTACCTTCGCGACGGCGTCTCCCTCGTCATCGTCGCCCTCGCGGCGGGCCTCTTCGCGCTCACCACGGTCTTCGGGACGCTCCTCGAAAC
>JBHEMF010000074.1:0-7106 GCA_046352665.1 Thermoplasmatota archaeon | reverse complement strand
AAGTGGAGGTCGTCGTAGCGGGCCAGCGCGGCGGCGAAGTACTCCCGCACCGGGCCCTTCCCGACGAGGCGGCCGTCCGACCCCGGCCCGCCCGGCTCCGCCAGCGCGGCGATGAACGGCGAGTAGTACTCGACGTCGTCGGCGACAAGGACGCGCTCGTTGCCATGCTCCGGGCAACGTTTGAGAAGGAGCACTTTGCCGTCCTCAAAGACGATCTTGCCCTCGACCTTGCGGTAGCACGTGCTGCAGACGGAGACGGCGAGATCGTAGAACAGGTAGGGGCGGATCTTGTCGGTCATGGGTCATCCAAGTGCGCTGAAGAGCAGTAGCAGGAAGGCTACGATGGCGCCGGCGACGAAGGCGCGTCCGGCCGAGGTGCGTCCATGCTTGGCGGACCACCGCCACACCCACCACATCCCCGCCACCGCGAGCGCCGCTGCAAGACCTGCTGCAAGATCGAACTTGGCGGCTTCGCTCCAATCGGCCAATGGCCGCAAGCGGCCCACGCGCCGATCGAGCAGGTACGCTACCGCCACTCCGATGCCCAGGGATGCGGCGGCTGCCAGGGCGCCCAAGACGGCCCCAACAACCGGCTCACCTTTGCCACGAGTTGCGGCCGGTTTGGCTGCTGCGGGCGAACTCATGCGGCGCTCCCAGCGGCACGCCGCCACAGTCTAGGCACCTGTCGGGCATATGCCGCCACACCGGCAACACACGCCCACTGGATCGCGCCCAAGCCCAACAACGTGAACGGCTGCGGCTGGATGAATCCGACGACGAGGCGCCAGCCCAAGTAGCCGACGAGGTAGAGCTTGAACAGGTCGCCTTCGCGGTGGCCGCGCACCATGACGCGCAGGAGGACGAGGACCAGTGCCGCGAGGAAGAGGATCTCGTACAGTTGCGTCGGATGGCGCGCGACGCCGTCGCCGAAGTCGATGCCCCATGGCAGGCTCGTCGGGTTGCCGTACGTGCGGTCATCGAGGCCGGTGAGGAAGCAGCCGATGCGGCCGTTGGCGGTGCCGAGCGCCAGCGGGATGGCGTAGAGGTCGCCGGTGGCGCGCTGGATGCCCATGCGGCGCTTTGCCAACTCCACGGCGAGGAGGCCGCCCAGCAAGGCGCCGACCACGGTCTTGCCTTCGGCCCATGCCTGCCAGTCGCCGCGGTTCGTCCAGACAAAGCTCGGATCGACGAGCCAGGCGAGGATTTTCGAGCCGACCAGGGCGCCGACGATGGCGGCGAGGACCAGGATTGGGCGCTGCCCTTCCGCCAGGTGGTCGCCGCGCCGTCGCCGCAGCCAAAGGAACGTCTGGAATCCCACGATGTACCCCAGCGACTCGAAGAGCACGTGCGGGTGGACCTGCCACGGCCCGACGGGCACCATGACGGGGAACGGTCCTCCCACGCCGCCGCATGCCGCCGGCCCGAAATGAAGGCTCTGGCCCGGCCTAGGGGAAGCCCGGGTTGCCGCCGCCGGGGTGGCCGCGCCCACCGCCGGTCCGCCGCGACGGCGCCTTTGCGCCGCTGCGCATGCGTCGCGGCCTGTGGGCTCCCGTGCGGCCGCGCCGTGGCCCACTCTGGGCACGTGCTGCCTTCGTCTTGCGCGTGGACGCGGGCTTTCGGGTCGTCTGGACGGGCATGTTCATCGGCTCCTGGTCTTGCGCGTGCGGCTACGCGGCGAGGCGCGGGCACGCTTGCGGGCACTCGTGCGGGTGCTATTGCGGGCCGTCTTGCGGGCCTTGCGGCGGGAGCGTCCGGCGCGGCGCGACACCTCGCTCGCACCGGTGCCCGGCCGCCGCGACCGGCGTGGCGCCTTGCCGATGGGCACGCCGGCCCGTCTTGCCTTCGACAGGCCGATGGCGACAGCCTGCCGCCGCGTCTCGGCGCCGTGCTTGCCTTCCTTCTGGTGATGCATCTCCTCGTGCACGAACTCGCCAGCGGCCGTCGTGGGCGCGTAGCCTTCGCGCAGGTCCTCCTTGGCTTTGCGTGTGGTGGCTTGGGTGGGCATCGTCGTCCTCCGGCCGGCGGCCGTGGAGCGGGACGAATGGCGTCGCTGCAATACGGGTTGCCTCCGCGGCAGGCGCCCGTCGGCGGTGTCCCCCCGCAAGTCGGCCACAGATTCCACAGAATCGGAAAAGCTGCTATCCGGCAAGCATGCGAAAATGCAGGCGGATCCCCGACTAGGTGACAACACCCACAGATGGCCCGTCGAGGGTTCACCTATCTATGGGGTTGCTTGACCCGGTATCAGGCTTGCATTGCCGAAGAAAGGCCAGGTTGCTGCCAATCGGGTTCTGTGGAATCTGCGACCGCTCTGGTTGGCCCGCGGAAACCACCGGTCTCGCACGTAGGCGGGCCAAGCAAAAAGCCATCAATCCTGCCGGCGCTTGAGCGGCCGTGTCAGAGCAGCCCGACCGCATGGACCTGCACGAGTTCCGCAACAGCCGGCGGCGCAAGACGGACAACCTCCTGAAGGAGGACCACCGCGACCTGAAGCGCTTCTTCGCCCTCGACTCGGCGGCGTACCGCGACGCCACGGCGCAGGGTGGCCTCGACGAGCGCACGAAGGAGCTCCTCGGCCTGGTCGCCTCCACCGTGCTGCGCTGCAACGACTGCATCGCGTACCACTGCGACCGCTGTGTCGCCGTCGGCTGGAAGAAATCCGAGCTCCTCGACGCCCTCAACGTCGCCCTCGTGGTGGGCGGCAGCATCACGATCCCGCACCTGCGCACGGTCTGGGAGGTCGTGGAGCAGCTCTACGAGGAGAAGGAGCTGAAGGAGCGCGCCCAGGAAGGACATCCCGGCCTGCGCGCGGCGGCGGCGGAGGTGAAGGGGGACGTGGTCGAGCAGGATTCCGAGGCGAAGATCATGCTGGGCCTGCCCCCCGAGGCCAAGAGCCGCAAGGCGCGCCAGGCGAAACCCAAGGCCGACGGTGCCGCCAAGGCCGAAGCTGGCGACGTCCCGGCCGTGAAGGCCGACGCGAAGCCGCAGAGGAAGAGCCAGGGCATCTAGCGGCGGCGCATCGCCCAGGCAAGTCCGAGGAGGCCGAACACTGCGGTCGGCGAGTCGGCGGCGTGGCGGGTGCCGTTGGGAGCCGTGCCGGGTTCGAGGACGACGACGTCCTGCGCGAGGCTGTCCGAGCCGCCGCGGTCGTCGAGCACGCTGAGCGTCACGGCATAGGTTCCCGCTGCGGCGAACGTGTGCGTGACCTCTGGTCCCTCCGCGGTCTCCCCGTCGCCGAAGTCCCACGACGCCTGCACGATGGCGACACCGTCGGCCACTTGCGAGCGGTCGCGGAACGTCACCTCCTCGCCGGCCACCGGCGCCGCTGGCTCCATCTCCCAGTCGGGGACGGGAGGCCCGATGGATTGGCCATCCACCTTGACGTGCAGGCTGTGCGTCGCCGTGCGGCCCGCGCTGTCGGCGACCGTGAGGGCGACGTCGTAGTCGCCGTACCCGCCGTACGTGTGCTCCGAGGTCACCCCGGTCGTGGCGGCGCCGTCGCCCCAGGTCCAGGAATAGGTGAGGGCGAGGCCGGCCGGACTCCTGGAGCCCGACGCATCGACGCTTGCGGTCTTGTCGGCGAGCGTCAGCGTGAAGTCGGCGAGCGGTGCCTGCGGGTTGGGCGGCGTTGGCGGCGGTGCTGGCGGGCCTTTCGGTGGGATGTGGACGTGATAGACGTGGCTGCTGCCCGCCGTGTCGTCCACGTAGGCGACGTGGATGCCGCCCCAGATGTCGTAATCGACCTTGAAGTAGTCCAGCAGGCAGCGCGTGACGCAGCCCGAGAGGTTGGCGGTGTCGCAGGTCGTGCCGCCCATGCAGATCTGGCCGTGGTGGTTGTTGCCGGGGCTCACCTGGTACTGGGTCACCGTAGGGGTCGCCGTCCAGAACCCGTCCACCACGGCGAGGTAGGTGCTGAAGTCGCCGCCGAAGGTCGAGGCGCTCGGGTCGCCACTGGTCTCGGAACCGTACCAGGCGACCGCGACCTGTCCGTCGTGCGTCGCGACGGTCGCGTACGTGTTGCTCTGCAGGTCCGGCGGCGACACTTGCAGGCTCTTCGCGTCGTCCTTGTCCTTGCCGAAGAGGGTGATGGCCGCACTCTTGCCCGTCGCCGCCGCCTGGTAGAGGACCGTGCCGTCCGCGTCGCCTTGCAGCATGTTGTTGACCGTCGCCCCGCCGGCCATCGGGATCTTCTGCCCGCCGCCAAGGCAGGTGCTTGCGAACTTGTACAGCGAGCCGTCGTTGGAGCTGAAGTAGAAGGCACCCTCGGAGTCCGTGAACGCAGCGCCGCCCTGGCCCGGCCGCACGGCCGCGGGGCTGCGGTCCAGGAACGTCTGGCCGCCGTCCGTTGACCTGGCGCAGTGCTCCGCGAAGCCAAAGAGCACAGTCGGCGCGTCGAAGTAGAACAGCGCCACCTCGCCGTCCCCCTTGGCCGCGAGCCACGGCCGGTCGGCGGAACCCGAGACGCCGGCCGCGTAGCCGACCTTGTCCCACGTCTGGCCGCCCGTCGCGGAGCGCACGACGTCGATGCGGTTGTCCCGCAGCACACCGGCGTAGAGCTTGCCCGCGTCGTCCTGCGCGAGGGCCCAGCCATCGACGAGTGTGAGGGAGTTGCCGCCGGCGTAGCCGCCCATGGCCTTCCACGTCGTGCCGTTGTTCTCCGAGTAGTAGCCGCCCGAGGTGTCGCCGATCCAGAGGTACTTGCCGTTGCGGTCGGCGAGGATGCTCGGCTCCGACCCCGACGAGACCGGCTTGGCCTGCGTGGGCGCGAGCGGCACGTTTGGCAGGATCTGGTGGGCCGGCCCGGAAGGCGCGGCCTCGTGCACGGACGGTGGCACTGCTGCGTCGCGGGGCGGCGCGGACAAGCAGCCCGCCACGAACGCCGCAAGGAGCAACACGAAGACCCACCGCTGCTGCACGACGTTCCAGGTGCGAGGAACTGGATAAGGCTTGGGGAAACGGGCCTGCTCAGGACGTTTTCGCCGCGGCGACGAGAAGCACGCCTACCCACGCCCACCTTGGTTCGAGATTGGCGTTGGGCACGAACGCCCGCGGTTCAACTATCAGCGTCCATTAGTGCAAGAGCCGCTGGCGTCAGTTCGACCCATTGAATGGTATGCGTGTTTGCATTGATGATCAGATGGTGCGGGTAGTAACTGCAGTAGCCGTTGCATTCCGCATCGTCGGGTTGGTATGAAAAACGGTAGGCCTCGGAGCCATAGATGCTGGGGCGGATGTCAAACCCGAATTCATAGCCAGCGGAGATGAATGGATTCCGGTGCAGGAAACGGAGTTGCCGCTCCGCAGCCAAGGCCTCGGTCAACGGCATGATCTCTTTGCGCGCCGCGCAGTCCGGTTGCAATCGGCTGTTGATTTGCTTGAGACGGGTGAATCCAGACTCCAACAAGGACGATTGGAAAGCAAACTGCCAGTATCCCGTTCCGCTTGACGCAGCTACGCCAATATCAAGGAGCGACTCCTTGGAATAATTGTAAACGCCGAGAGCCTTGAATGTCGTGTGCTCAGTACCTAGGTTGACCACGTAGATGCAGCCGTCATCCGCCAGACTTTTGGCTTCCGATTGATTGCGGAAGAGGAATTCTTCTGCCTGCCGCGGGGTAAATCCCAGGCCCATGACATCCGACTCTTCATCGGGAAACGCCATGAATTTGCGCTGCCCCGCCTCGGCGGGGACCGGCACAGGTGACCCAATCGCATCGATGACTACGTTCCCCTCACCCACAATGAAGGAGGTGCGGGTGGCAAGGACCGGAATAGGCCATGCAAAGTTCATTTCAATCGGCCAGGGGTCGCCTTTTGCATAGTCCGCATTGGTCGGATACGGGATGGACAGCACGTTGACTGGGACCGGAGCCATTTGGATCGTCTGCGTGTCGCCGTTTTCTGAGACCTCGTTGGGCATACGCGTTTGGGGCAAACCGGATATGAGTTCAATCTGGGCATCATGCACTTGAGTTGGCCAGTCGATGCCGGCGGGCAGGAGCCCGTTGGCTTGGCTCCAATCAGCCATCTCGCAATTGCAAGTCTGTGGCGCACCGGTATTGTGCTGGTCGATGCGGACCAAACGACCGTCCGAAGACGCGTATATGGTGTTCTTCGCCCCGCCGCCGTTGTCAAAGAGCCAATTCGCTTGGATCGGCAGGGCATCCACCAGTTGCCAATTTTGGTCGTGGATCCGCCTCGGTGCCAGGACCTTGAAATCCAGATGTCCCGGACCGGGCTTTCCTGCCGGTCCACTGACTTCGTAGTGGACTTGGGTCCCGACCTCGAGCCCGGGGTGGGGAGCCATTTGGACGTGGAGGATTGGACTGTCGGTACAACCAGGAGCGAGCAGTGGGAAAACGCAGCAACTGGCAGCAACTAGGGAAGAAAGGGAAAGGCGGGGCATGGTTCACAAGCAAGTGGCGCTGGCGACTGCAGAGATTGCCCCCAAATCGCTTTCCACGTCGGTATTGGTGACCTCGCAGCCCGGCCCCGGTGGCCAGTTGATGCTTCCAGAATTGTAGCCCACATTGCATGACGTGGTGGCGGGCCCCCATGTGCAGTAGGGATGCGACGCCGGAATGGGGGCGGCTGAGACATATGCGAATCCTGTTCCCACTAGCGACCGGCCGCCTCCGTTGTTGTTCATCGACCAACAATCCGTGTCGCCGCCTGTGCAACCGAGATCAGGGCCTGCGCCGGCAGAAGCCGAAGCGCAGACGAGATCGATGTTATCGAGCGTGACGCATGGCTCATCGGGACTGCCTGAAACGCCTACAAGGTCACGATGCAGTTTCACCTCGTAGTTGACGGGCACGCCGCCGAGACCGATTTGGTCCACGAGGATGCCGCAACCGGGATCGGCCTCACATGCGGTTAGGCAGGCTGCGTCGCAGGCCTCGCCACAGATTTCGTAGGAGTCGCACGCACCGGCGATGGTGCAGTGCTTGGAGGCAGCGTCGCAGCGGCTGATTCCGGTAGCCTGGACCTGGACCGCGGCCGCCAACATCAAGGCACTGAAGCCGAAGGCGACCATCACTTTTGTGTTGAGATCTCTTGAGTTCTGGACCACGTTTTCACCGCCCCCAAGGGCGGTTGCCTATACC
>JBHEMF010000073.1:0-7140 GCA_046352665.1 Thermoplasmatota archaeon | reverse complement strand
GTCCTGCGCATCCAATGGGCGCGGGCCCACATGCAGGTCCTCGAATCCATCCGGTCGCGCTTCGAGGACGAGGCGCCCTTCGAGGGGCTGCGCATCGGCATGGCCCTGCACGTCGAGGCGAAGACAGCCAACCTGGCCTTGGCCCTCGCGGCCGGGGGGGCGGAGGTGCGGCTCGCCGCCTGCAACCCGGAATCGACGGACGACCGCGTCGTGGCCGCCCTCGACGGCCCGTTCGGGATCGCGACGAAGGCACGCAAGGGCCAGTCGCCGAAGGAGTACTACGCAGCACTGGATTGGGTGCTCGACCTGGAGCCCGACTTCGTCGTGGACGACGGCGGCGACCTCGGCTTCCTTGCGCACGGCAAACGCAAGTCGGCCCTGAAGTCGCTGAAAGGCGCCTGCGAGGAGACGACGACGGGCGTCATGCGGTTCCGCGCCATGGCGGCGAAGGGAAAGCTGCGCATCCCCGTCATGGACGTGAACGGCGCCCTCATGAAGCACCTATTCGACAACCGGTACGGCACCGGCCAGTCGGCCTTCGACGGTTTGTTCCACGCCACGAATCTCCTCGTCGCAGGCAAGGAAGTCGTCGTCGCGGGCTACGGCTGGTGCGGCCGCGGCATCGCGACCCGCGCCAAAGGGCTCGGCGCCACGGTCACCGTCACGGAGGTCGATCCCGTGAAGGCCATCGAGGCGCGCATGGACGGCCACGACGTGGCACCGATGGAGGAGGCGTGCGGCGGCGCCGACATGATCGTCACCGCCACCGGTTGCAGCGGCGTCATCGACCGGCGCCACGTACCGCACCTCAAGGACGGTGTGGTCCTCGCCAACGCCGGCCACTTCGACAACGAGATCGACAAGCCAAGCCTCAAGGCCGGGGCTGCCAAGGTCGAGACAGTCCGCGAAGGGGTCACGCGCTACCTGCAGAAGGACGGCCGCCGCATCTATCTCCTGGCCGACGGCCGGCTCGTGAACCTCGCCTCGGGGCAGGGCCACCCGGTGGAGATCATGGACATGAGCTTCTCCGTCCAGGCGCTCGCCATGGAGCACTTGGCCAAGGGCAAGGCGATGGGGCCCGGCGTCCATGCGGTGCCCGCCTCAATCGACCTGGAGGTGGCGCGGCTGAAGCTCAACGCCCTGGGGCTGCGCATCGACACGCTCACGCCAGGGCAGAGGAAGTACCTGGCCGGATGGGAGCACGGGACTTGATGGCGCGCGGCGCGGCGAATGGAAACCACGGATTCCACGAAGCCCACGGACCGTGTGCGGGCGATCCGTGCGTTTCGTGCAATTCGTGGTTCAGCCCGGAGGCGCGCCGGGCATGAAGGTCGCGGTGTGCGGCCACGCCAACCTCGACGTGCAGTTGCAGGTGCGCGACCTGCCCAAGGCGGGGCAGAGCACGCCGGTCCTCGAACGCCGCACGGTGTGGGGCGGCACGGGCGCCAACATCGCGCGCCACGCCGGCGGCCTCGGCGTCGATGTGCGCCTCTGGGCACGGGTCGGCGCCGACTTCCCCGCGGATTGGCGGGCAGCACTCAAGGCCGACGGCGTCGATCTGCGGCTCGAGACCGTGCCGGGCGCACAGACGCCCACCTGCTTCGTCCTCACGGACCTCGTGGAGCGCCAGGCCTACTGCATGGATGAGGGACCGATGCGGGACATCGGGCAGTTCCCGCCGCCCTCGTCGCTCCTCGACGGCATGCGAAAGGGCGACTGGCTGCACGTCGCCACGGGCGACCCGCTCGGCTACGCGGCCCTCGCGGACGAGGCGCGCCTCAAGGGGCTGTCCGTCGCCCTCGACCCCGGGCAGGAGATGCGCTTCCAGTACGACGTGCGCAGCCTGTCGGGCATGCTGTCGCTTGCCGACATCCTGTTCCTGAACGAGGAGGAGCTGCGCGTGGCCTGCGGCATCCTCGACCGCGCCTCCGCCGAGGAGCTCCTGGGCCTCGTGCCCGCCGTCGTGGTGACGCGCGGCGCCAAGGAAGTGACCCTGCACCGGCGCGGCGAGCCGCCCCTGCACGTGCCGGTGGAGCCCGTCCGGGTCGTTGATCCGACTGGTGCGGGCGATGCGTTCCGCGCAGGATGGTACGCGGCCCTCGGCGCAGGCCGACCTTGGGACGAGGCGGTCCGATGGGGTTCCGCTGCGGCAGGGGTCGTCCTGCAGCACGTCGGGGCGCAAGGCCGTGTCGTGCGGAAAGCAGACATCGCCACGGCTCGGGGGAAGGACCGGACAGCATGATGAAACCCGCAGCTCTTGGTCTCATGGCGGGTCTTGCCCTCGTGGCATTCGCGGGCTGTACAGGGGATGAACCCCTAGCCACACCTCCTACGCATGCGGCACTTTTTCCATCGCTGAACCTGAATGGCGACTCGTTGCCGGACGCCTCGGTCTCGTACCGTTTGGTCGGCCACTCGGGTGAGGCGGGTGACTTTGACATGGTCGTCGACTACCAGACCCGCGGCAGCGAATTGACGGCGACTTGGCAAGGGCTCACGGTCATGACGCAACACATCGACCTGGTCACCGGCCTGGTGACGCACATCCAGACCATCGAGATGAAGGCAAGCGGCGGCAAACTGGTTCCGGACCCGCACCTTGGGATCGTAGCCACCGCATCGCACGGCGCTCCGATCCTCGGCAGTTTCTACGGCCTCACGGGGTACACGCTGTACTTCAACACGGTGCCGCCGCCGGGTTGGCTGGACGCGGCCAACGAGAAGGCGCTCCTCGGTGACGAACGCAGCATATCTCGTGCCGGCGGTGCCGTGTTCTGGCACCCTCACGTGAGCAACTTCAACGAGTCCTGGGTAATCGACCATCCGGTTTTTCCTGCCCGGCATGTGATCGACCTCCCGGGCACCGAGCCGTTCGTCTTCCACTTCGAAGCCACCCGCATCGGGGGTCCGCCGCCCGCCTGGCCGGAAGCCCACGAGCCAAAAGCGACGCCCATGCCGGCGGCTGCACGTCAACCATGGCGGTCCATCCCACCCCTTGGAAACGGCACGGCGGGCAAGGAATTGTCCAGTTTCTTCGATGCCGTGCGGAAGAACACCAACGACATCGACTTCGCCCAGGGAAACGTGCTCATAACCCAACTTGGGCTATCGATGGAGCCGACCTTGCCGTTGGCGACGCCCGCCCATGACCTGCATGCCTATGCGTCCATCCGCAAGGACAGCACGCAAATCGATTTTTCGGCAACGCGTCACACGGTGGCGGGCCAGGAAACCAAATGGGCGATCGAACGCACGAGCCCAGGCGGCCCTGATTGGGCTGAGCCCCCGCCCCGCAATTGGCCCCGCATGGTCCCGATAGCGGACCTCCTTGAAGCGCGGGCCATCGATTGGACGACGCCTGGTTCCTGGGATGTTGGCATCGAATACCATGTCTTCGTGAGGCAGCCGGCGATGGGGGCGGTCCTGGTCTTGAGGCTGGGCTGCATCCATGGCGAATTCGAGGCCATCGCCGTTTCGCTCTTGAGTGGCGAGGAGTTGGCGACCACCACGGAGCCGTGTTGAGCGGCAAGCGCCGTGCAACGATCAGAAGAGGCGACCTCACCAGCAGTGGTTCTCGCCGGCGGACGCCTCGCCCACGCCGTCGAGCGTCGCGTCCACGTGCAGTACGACATTCTCGTAGAGGGCCTCCGTCGCCGTGGCCGTCCGGTCGATGTCGGCGTACAGGTACAGGTCAGGCCGTGGGGTGTCGATGTCGAATGCCGCCGACCCGCCCTGCTGGAGGACGACGCTGGAGAGGACGCCGTGGTCACGGGCGTGCAGATAGACCTGAAGAGATGCCGGTTGCCCCGCCGCGTCGGGCGTCCAGTCGCCGGTGACGTTGAGCGCCACGACGCCCACGCCGGCCGGCACGTGGATCTCGACGCACGGCACGTCGCCTGACATCCCCGGCGTGTAGGCAGCACCCGAGCCGGCGGCAGCACCGCTCACGGTGAGGTGCGCATCGAACGAACTGGCGTGGAGGGCGCCCGGCGGGGCGGGTGCCACGGGTTCGAGGCCGGCGGCCGGGTCCAGCGGCGCGGCAGGAGAGCGGACGCATCCGGAAAGCAATGCGGCGAGGAGCAGGATCGGCAGCGTCCGCAGGGAATCCATGGCGCAGACCCTGCCTCCGGGCTCATAACACGATTGGTGGGACCCTGCGAGCGCGCTACGAGCGGGCTACGAGCGCGCCACCGTGACGGGCAGCCCTTGCCGAGCCGCGTCGTGCAGTGCCTGCCCTTCGGGCGTCGTGCGCTTGAAACGCAGCTGCCCCTTCTGGCTCGCGACCGCCTCGCCCACCGTGGCGTCGCCCACCATCACGGTGTACGTCGCTCCGCCTTCGTAGTCGTCGAGGAGCACGAACACGTTGCTGCCCGAGGACTTCACCTTGACGCCACCTTCGTCCTCGCCGTCGCGGCCGCGGGCGGCTTCGCGTGCTTGCCGCATCTGGGCATGGTACTCCTCGTCGCTTGGGTTGTACGCGGGGCGGCGCGCGGCGCGGGCGGGGAGCGCCTTGATGTCGAGGCCGATGCCGACCTTGCCCTCCAGCATCTGCACGGTGCGGCCGCCCTTGCCGATGACAGCCGGCACCTCGGACTCGTCCACATAGACCGTGGCCTTGGAGCCCCTCACCTTGATCTCCATGGGGCCGTTCACGTACTTGCGCAGGGCGCGCGTGAGCTCCTTCTCGGCGAGGTTCGCAGCAGGGTTGCGGGCCTCGCCTTGGCCGTCGCGGTCGAGGGGCATCACGACGACCTGCTCGCCGAAGGTGTACAGCTCGTACACGGGCCGGCCGCCGGCCATGACGTCCTTCACGACGACGACGGGGCGGGCGAGGTCCTCCATCGTCATGCCGTCTGGCACTTTGACCGTGAACTCGAGTTCGAGGACCTGGGCGATCTTGCCTGCGTCCACGAAAAGCACGGTATCGACGACCTGCGGGATCATGCCGAGCTCGACGCGGCCGATGAGGCGCTGCACGGCGTCGATGGCGCGGTTGGCGTGCGTCACACCGATGAGTCCGACGCCGGCGAGGCGCATGTCGGCGAACGTGAGGAAGTCGTCGGTCGTGCGGACCTCGTCGTAGATGACGTTGTCCGGGCGGACGAGGAGCATGACCTCGCCAGTCCACTTCATGTCGCGGTCCAAGGCGCCGAACTGGGTGACCTCCTTCGGGACCTGCAGGTCGCGCGGCTGCTCCATCGTCTTCACGACGCGTTTCAGGCCGTGCAGGTGCTCGGCCACGGCCGCGGCGAACGTGGACTTGCCCGAGCCCGGCGGCCCGGCCACGAAGACGCCACGCGAGCGCCCTTCCAGGCGTTGCAGCAGGAACGGCTCCAGCTCGTAGTCGGAGAGGAGTTTCTTCGTGACGGGGCGCACGGCCGTGATCTCGAGGCCGTCGGCGAACGGCGGCTGCGCGATCGTGATGCGCATGGGGCCGAGCTGGATGACGGTGCAGCCGTGCTTCTCCATCTCCATGAAGGAGTTGTAGTCGCGCTTCGTGAACTCGATGCATTCCTTGGCGATGGCGCGGAGTTCCTGGTGCGTCATCTCGCGCCGCTGCCCGCCGAAGGGCTCGTAGCTCACCTGGCCCGGCATGCCCTTCTTCACCATGGGCACGCAGTCGGCTTTCAGGTGGACGCTCATCGTCTGCGCATCGAAGAAGCCCCAGAGCTTGAGACCCGTCAGGTCGAGGTCCTTCACGATGGGGCGGAGGTAGTGGTGCCGCACACCTTGCGCCGCGGCGGCGTGGGCCTGCACGCGGTCCGCCGTGACGAGGATGCCTTCCGCGGCGATGGCGGTGTCGCGGATCAGCGCGTCGATGGCGCCGCGTTTGGCCCTCTCGACCTCGTCGGAGCTCGGCCGGGTGCCCGTGAATTCCACCGTGACCCGGCCTTCGCTTGCCAGGCGCTGCAGGGCGGCAAGCTCGTCCAGGCCCGCCACTCCTGTCTCGAGGCCGCGGTTGGCCTGCGACTCCAGCTCAGCCAAGGCCGCCAATGGGACCAAGACCTTGGCCTTGGGAAACTCACCGGAGGCAAGGAGCTCCGTGATGCGGCCGTCCACGAGGACGGACGTGTCGGGGACGAGGGTCTCGGGCACTAGGGGCGGGACCGTCTGGCCTCGGAAGAACCCGCCGCCTCAGGCGGCGCCAGGGGACAGGAGCCTTCGAAGCCCCTTGCTATCTACAGCCCGGTTGGCGCCCAGGGTGGCCCAGTGGAAACGCGGGGCTGCCGCCATTTTCCCCTAGCTACTCCGCCGCCGCCGCGACCGGCTCCCGCGCCACGGTGGTCACCGGCACGGCCGCCCCCACTGGCACGAGACGCGTGGCACCGATGAGCTCAATCACGAGGCGCGGCTCGTTCTTCTCCTGCTCGCGGGCGAGGCGGTCCTTCAATTCCTTGTCGAGGTCCTCGACCCGGCGGTTGTTCTTGAACGTCGCATCGTGCAGTGTCGATTCGAGGCCCGTGTACTGGTCCTCCAGCTTGCGCTCCCGGATGCCGTTCTCCGTGAACCAGAGGCGGTTGCGGATCTGGCCCATCTTGTGGCGGATCTTCGCCTCCTCGGCGCGGATCTCCTCCTTGAGGCGCTCGTAGTACTCCTCGAGCCTCTTCTCGGCGCGCCGCACCTCCGCCTGAGCCTCCTCGCGTTTGGCCTGCAGGATGGGGACGAGGATATTGCCGACCTCGAAGCGCGCCTTGTCCTGGATCTCCTCCCATTGCCGGGAGCTCACCGTCACGGGGCTGGAGTCGAGGTCGCCGGCCGGCACTTCGGGCAGGTCCTCGGTGACCTCGACGACGGAGCCGTCGTCCAGGACCTTCACCGCGATGAAGGCCTCGAGCTCGCTGCGGATGGTCTCGATGAAGTACCGGTAGTAGAGCACCGTCGTGGGCGTCTCGACGTCGGTCACGACCTGGCCCACGGAGCCGTCCTCCTGCAGCATCGCCATGGCGCTCTGCACGAACTTGGAGCCCAACGAAAGAAGCTCCACTTCGCCCTCCTTCTGCTCGAAGGTCTCGGGGTCGGTCGTGTACGTGTGGATGCCGCCGAGGCGCTTCGATCCTCCGCCACCATCGTCGGTCTCGGTCCGCTGACCAACCTCGCCGATGCCCTCGACCAGAGCAACGAGATCGAGCGGTTGATCAT
>JBHEMF010000072.1:0-7188 GCA_046352665.1 Thermoplasmatota archaeon | reverse complement strand
GCGATGGATCGAGTGCGCGAGCACGCTGAAGGCGACGTCCTCGCGCGGGTCGAATCCGATGAAGACGCGGATCGGCGACATGCTCAGGGTTTCGTCGGCGCCGGCACGGCGGCCGCCTCGTTGGCCTTGCGCTCGAGCTCCTTCTGGCGGTCCTCGTGGCCGGCGTCGGCGGCACCATCGGCGGCAAGGCGCGACTGCAGGTCGTCGAGGTCCGTGCGCAGGCCTCCTGCCTTGGCGATGGCGTCCTGCTGGGCCGACTCGGCCTGTGCGATCTCGGCAAGCAGGGCGTCGATGCGGCCGCGGTCGGCGTTCGTGAACTGGATGGAGTCCTCGCCTTTCCGGCCCTTCTGCGAGCCGCCGGTCATGGCGCCCGATTTCTCGAAGAGCTCCCCTTCCAGGGTGACGATGCGCACACCGCCCATCATGCGGCGGCCCGTCGTCATGGAGTCGGCGACGAGCGTGTCCTGGAAGACGTGCCAGAACGCGTTCTGGTAGCGCGGGTTGAACTCGATGAGGTCGATCGCGAAGCCGAGCGAGCCGGCCTCCTTCACCTTCATGAGGGCCTGCCCGGACGGTCGGCCTGGGACCATCTTGTTGAGGGGAAGGAACGTGGCGCGGCCGGAGCCCTTCTTCTTCACGAGGTCGATGCACTGCGCCGCGACGGCGTCGTCGTCCACCACGATGGCGGTGAGGCGGCCGGCGGCGGCGGTCTGCATGGCGCCCTGCAGCTTGTCATCGACCTTGGCAAGCTCGGCCACGGTGCCGACGATGCCCTTGATCGTGCGCTTGTCGCGTGCCTCTAGGACGTCCTGCACGGCCCGGCCGTAGCCGCCTTGGGCGCGCGCGGCGGCCTCCTCGGCAGCCTGGAGCTCGGTACGCTCACGCGAGAGGCGGCGGATGCGGTTCTCCAGCTCCTCGGCCTGCGAGGTGTGCTCGGCGAGGGACTTCTTCAGTTCGAGGAGGCGGGCCTGGGCCTCCTTGCGCTTCTTGCCGGCGCCGCCGGCGCTCTTCTCGATCTCCTTCAACTGCCACGTCGTCTCCTTCAAGTCCGTGGCCACGCCCTTCTCCTGCGCCTCGGCGTCGGCGGCGGCGCGCTCCAGCGCCTTCTGCCGCTCCGTGGTGCGGTCGGCCTCCAGCTTGGCCTCATGGAGCTCGAGTTGCTTGGCCTCGTGCTCGCCCTTCAACTGGGAGAGCTCCTTGCCCAGCTGCATGGCGCCGGAGTCGGACTTGCTGATCATGTCACGCAGGCCGTCCAGCTCCTTCGTGCGGGCGGCAAGCGACTTCGTGGCCTCGGCGTGCTCGGCGGCACACGCCTCCTGCACCTTGCGGGTCTTCTCCAGCTCCTTCTCGGCACGGCGCAGCTCCTCGGCAAGCGGGTTCGCGGACTCGGCCGCCGACTGCAGCTCGCCCTTCGCGAAATTGATCTTCTCCTCCAGGCGGACCATCTGGTCGCGGGCGGCCTTCATCTTCTCGCCCAGTTGCGCCGCCTCCTCGCCGCCCTCGGCCTGGATCTTGCGGGCAAGCTCGGCGTAGCGCGCCTCGGCCTCGCCCAGCCGCTTCTTCAAAGCCAAGTGCTGCTCGGCCAGTTTCTCGCGCTCGCCGGCCCACTTCTCGGCGCTGCGCTGGATCTCGGCGAGCTCCGACTTCAGGGACTCGCTGCGGCGCCACGCCATGAGGCCCTTCAGGCGCTTCACGGACTCCTGCAGCTCCCGGTACCGGGACGCGGACGAGCGCTCCTTGTCGAGCTGGTCGATGGCGCGCTCGATCTCGACGAGGACGATGGCGATGCGCTCCAGGTTGGCGAGGACCTCGGCCTTGCGCGTGTCGGCCTGCGAGATGTCGCGGTCGAACGTCGTCACACCGGCGATGTCGTCCAGGATCCTGCGGCGCTCCATGGGCGTCATGGTGCAGATGTGCTGCACGTCGCCCTGCAGGGTGATGTTGTACCCGTCGGCGCTGATGCGGACGTGGTTCAGGAGGTCCACGAACTCCTTCTTCTGGCTCGCGCGGCCGTTCACGTAGAAGTACGACGTGTAGCCGTCCGGGTTGTCCTCCTTCGGGGTGAGCTTCACCTTGCGGGTGAGGATCACGGAGTCGGCCTCGACGGGCATGCTGCGGTCGGCGTTGTCGAAGACGAGGCTCACGGCGCAGTGGTCGGCTGCCTTGCCCGCGCCGCCGCCGTTGAAGATGAGGTCCGACAGGCGGCCGGCGCGGAGTGCCCGCGGCGAATTGGGGCCGAGGACGAACAGGATCGCGTCCCCGATGTTGGATTTCCCGGCGCCGTTGGGGCCGGTGATGGCGGTGTAGCCGGGCTCGAACGGCACCGTGAGGCGCCGCCCGAAGGACTTGAAGTTCTCCATCTGCACTTCGCGCAGGTGCATTGAGGCCACCAGGGTGGTGAAGGGCTGTCCCGCAAGGGCCCCGGCTAGCGCCGTGGCTTGCGGATGTGCATCCCGTTCCCGCCTTTGGACCCCGCCCGCCTCCTATAAGCCTACTGGGATGACCTGCGCTTCCGGTGGACGACCTGTGAGACGCCGCCAGGGGGTTTGTTACCTATCATGGTGCCAGGTTTGGTGCAAGTGGAACCGGTAGGCTGGATCAGCAGGCGATGGGCATGCCGAGAATCTCGCCCAGCGCCGGCATCATCGGCGCCGCGGCCCATTCCGCGACCGACATGCCTGACGGGTTCGCCTCGCGGCGGCCGTGCATGGGGCAGTGGTAGGCCTCGGTGAGGAGGCCGTGGTGGGCGGTCATGGTGCGGGCGACACTCCGGCCGCAGATGGGGCAAAGGCCGGAGGCGAGGGACATGCGGGCCATGGGTGGGAGAAGGGCGGGGGCGGTATTCGTGCGTTGGGCGGGGGTGGGTGAAAGCTTTCCCAAACGCTGTGTCGAAATCCACTAGCAGGGGATGAACGCGCTGAACTCCCGGAACACTTTGAGCCAATGGGCATGCATTCACTGCATTCGGTTCATTGTCAGTCCACGTGTTCCTGTGACGTCCTCCGATAGGGCCACAACCGTTCCGACGACGGCGACTTGTTCCATGTGGCCCTCTTGGACTATTTCGGGGGGCACGCGGAGCGTGCCCTAACCTGCGAGTTAGACCGTTCGGTCGAGGAAGTGGGCGCCGTCGTCGGACTGCAGGAACCGGGCGTTGGCCTGCGTGTAGCAGGTAGAACCTGGAGATGGAAGGTGTTCTGCTGCTTCAGCGCCCGACTGGACACAGATTTTCACAGACACTTTTTGGGCCCAAGGTCGAAGAACCCAAGGGGCCGTCGGTGCGGCGCCAGAATCCCCAAAGATGCGTTCGCCTCGTCGTGGTATAAGCATCTGTGAAATTCTGTTCGACGTCCAGGCGACGGCCCCAAAGTCAGTTTCTGTGCAATCTGTGTTCCGCCGGTCGGTGCTCGTGGCACTTTTACAGAGGGGCGATCCGGCCGAAGCTCCCCAGGCTCACGATGCAGGGCGTCCCTCTCAGGTTCTCGCGCTTGCCATCGGCCTTCACGACGAAGCCGTCCGCGTTCCCCGCCAGGTTGAGGTCCACGCCCCAGCACGTGAACCGGCCGCCCCACACGGGTTGCCCGTCGCCGCCGTACGGCACCGCCTGCGGCAGCGCCGTCGCCGGGGCACGCAGGCTCATCTGCGCCTCGCGGACCGGCCCCTGGTCGGCTTTGAGGGCGCCCGTCACGGTGCGGCCGTCGGGGGACTCGTCGATCTCCAAGGCACTTGGCGGCACGCGCACCGTCGTGCACTCGGGGTAGCGGTCGCGCATGAAGGCCTGGCCAAGCACGGAATTCACGTACACCGTTGCTGGAACCGCGGTCGATTCTCCGAGTGCGATGAAGGTGTCGAAGACGCCGTGCGTCGGGCTGCGGATGCGGCACCACTCGTAGCGGCCCGCGACGTGCGCGAAGGGAGCGAAGAACTCGTACACGACGCCGGCGCCGTCGGGGGGGCGCAGGAAGGCTTGGGCGGGGGCTTGTGTTGGCAGGTTGGCACTCATGCCCGTACCTTCCCGATGTCTAGGAACTCCATCCACTTCCTCTCCCTGAATCCGGCGAGGGCGCCCTTCGGCGTGAGCAGGATCGGCGCCTTGATGAGGAACGGGTTCGCCTCGAGCAGTGCGCACAGCGCCGCGTCGTCCATGTCCTCGGCGCCGCGCGGGAGGAGTTCGCCGTAGCGCGGATGCCGGTGGTCCACCAACGCCCAGAGGTCGCCGCCGAGGCCCTTGCCGAGCGTGTCCCAATCGGCGCCGGTCGGCGGTGCTGCGTCGAGGTCGCGGACGTGGTCGGCGCCGTATCTCTTTGCGGCCATGAAGCGCTGCGCGTCCGTGGTCGCCGCGTCGCCTTTGCGGCCCCAGAACGTGATGCCCGCACCCATCAATGGCCCCCGCGCGTCCCGCCGCTGCCGCCGGCGCCGGCTCCCTCGGCCTTGCCGGCCGCCGCCGCTTCCGGTTTCGCGTGCGAGGGAACCTCGGGGTTGTGCTGGTACTCGTCCACGTACTCCTGGCCCGATAGACGCTGGATGGCGCGCATGACCTCGTCGGTGACTTGTCGGCAGAC
Organism: Thermoplasmatota archaeon; assembly: GCA_046352665.1. GTDB lineage: Archaea > Thermoplasmatota > E2 > JACPAO01 > JAHFTW01 > JAHFTW01. The sequence goes on along the minus strand of JBHEMF010000072.1, from coordinate 2,626 downwards.
GGCCTTGTCGTCCTGCATGCCCCAGTATCGCTGGAAGTCGAGGGGCTCGCCCACGACGGCCGCCGTCGGGCTGAAGAGCTTCAGCTTGCCGCCTTTCGGCTTGGCCTCGAAGGTCCCCTTCATCGCGACGGGGATGACGGGCACTCGCAGTTCCAGCGCCAGCCGTGCCACGCCCGTGTGGCCCTTGTGCAGCTTGCCATCGCGGCTCCGGGTCCCTTCGGGATAGATGCAGAACAGGTGGCCGGCGCGGATCGCCTTCTTCGCGGCCTCCATGGCGCCAGAGTCACCGCTGCCGCGCTGCAGCTTGATGATGCCCCACTCCCGGAAGAACCACGCCTTCACGGGTTTCGCGAAATGCTCCGCCTTGCTGATGTTGATGATGGTCCGCCGTGTGGCCATCGGCAGCACCACGTGGTCGAGGGCGGACAGATGGTTGGAGGCGATGATGGCCGCACCCTTCTTCGGGATGTTGCGGCGGCCCACGACCTTCACGCGCAGCCCTGCGCGGACCACGGGCACCGCGATCGGGCGCATGACCTGCCAGAGCCAGGGCACGACGCCGGCCACCCCATGCCGGGTTAAATATCGGCCCGTTGTGCGCGGCCAAGCCGGCCTTCAAAAGGAGGAACCGGCCCGTTGCCGAGGTCGTCTAACCTGGTAGGGCGCAAGCCTGGAAAGCTTGTTGGTCGAAAGGCCATTGAGAGTTCAAATCTCTCCCTCGGCGCTTCTTCGCTCGCTGCGCTCGCTCGAAGCGCCGAGGGGCGCCTTGAGCGCGCTGCGGCGCGCTCAAGGCTTCCCTCGGGTCCCTGAAGGGACAGAAACCTCGACGCCGGTTTGCGCATAGTCACGGCACGCCCAGCCACGGAAGCGGGGTGCAGGGAACCTCTCCGACATGGTTCCGTGGCTTCAGTGTTTTCCGTGGCTTTGCGCACCACGGCGTGCAGGCTAGCCTTGATGCGGCCGGGCCTTGCGCTGGATACCAAAGGCCTCGCCCGCTGCGACGGCCACGACGGCCACGGAGACGACGGCCGCGACGGTCCAGAGCGCTGCGTCAGGCTGCGGCACACTCACGAAGAAGGCGTAGAAGTCGATGAGCGCATGCAAGGCGATCGCGGCCCAGATGCCGAGCCACAGCGCGGCCACGCTTGCGATGACGGAGAAGAGGAAGGCGAAGAGCAGGAGCGGCGGGTTGCCGTAGTCGGCGTGGCTGTACGCGAACGGGACGGCGACGAGGGGGACGGCGATGGCAGCGGCGCCCCGCTGCGGCATGCGGGGGGCGATGCGGCGGAGCGTTGCGATCAAGCCTTGCTGCATGACACCGCGGAACACCAGCTCCTCGCCGACGCCGGCCGCCAAGGCGAGGATGGCGGCATGGAACGCCGTCATGCCGGCGTAGAGCGGGCCGCGGCCGGCCGTCTCGACCGGCGTGCCCGTGACGGCAAGGAGCCCCAAGTTGCCGAGGGCAAGGAGGGGGAAGAGCGAGACGCCTGCCCGCAGCGAAGACATCTCGCCGCGGCGCATGGGGAGAAGGCCGCGCAACGCCTCGGACATTGCGCGCACCGTTGGCCGCCGCCACCAACCGGGAATTCGGCCGTGCACGACGAGGATGGCGCCGAGAGCAACGTAGCCGAGGTTGCGCAGGATGGCGTCGATGTAGTGGCGGGAGAGATCGAAGGTGGAGTAAGGCTCCGGCGGCCGGGGGTGCAGGTTCGTTACGGCCACGACGTCGCCTTGCGCGCAGAACGTCCGCACCATGTCCGGCGCCGTGGCGAGTAGGACCATCCAGACTGGAACCGTCATCACGGCGAAACCGACGGACTCCCATTTTGTGCGCCCGCGCCGGCGACCGGTGGCGACGAGGAGCAAGGCGAGGGCTGCGGCAAGCGCCCACGAGCCCAGCAGCCACTCGGGGCCCGTGACGTCTTGGATGTCGCCGACACGGCACCAGGCCGTGCTACTCACCCTTGCCGGCGACACCGCCGCCCTTGCCCGACTTCCACGTCTTCGGGTAGGTGCCCTTGCGCATGACGACACGGGTCGCGACGGCGGCGATGCCGGACTCCGCCTCCAGGACCTGGTGGCTCGTCATGCGCGCCTCGCCGAGTCCCACGAGCTCGCCCTTCAGGCTGAGGAACGAGACGGGCTCGCCGGCCTCGATGCCGGCGTCGAGCTGGGCGACACCGATGCAGGCAAGCGGTGCGCCGTGGCAGACGGCGTCCACGGCGGAGTCGCGGAGCACCACGGCGTTCAAGTGCGCCACCATGGCCTCGACGGGCCGCACGGCGCGCCGCATGCCGTCCTCGCGCTTTTCGGTCTCCCAGAAGACCCGCGCGTCCACGCAGTCCTGCAGTGTCACGAGGTCCGCCTCGGTGAAGAGGCCGGTGCGCGTGCGGCGCAATTCCTGCATGTGGCCGCGCGTGTCTAGGGCGCGACCGAGATCGACGCAGAGGTTGCGGATGTAGGTCCCGGCCTGGCAGCCGACCCGGAACAGGACGTCGCGGCCCTGCACCTCGAGGACGTCGAGGTAGTAGATGCGACGGGTGCGCACGCGCTTGGCCACGGCGGACCGCACGGGCGGCATCTGCTGCACCTTGCCGACGAACGTCGAGGCCGCACGGCGCACGTC